>JAUHWW010000029.1 GCA_030427365.1 bacterium
GGGACGACGGTGGTTCTTACACCACAATTGCCCAGACCTCAACAACTGGTACTGGCACACACGTCATCGATGACGAAGCATTGATCCTTCGCTTCGGTGCACAAGCTGCCTTGACCACGCCAACGGGACAATACGACGTAGACGCTGACTTTGTAGCAACTCCTACTTACTAGGGGGCTATGTGAGGCGCGTTTTACGGAGACATAACTACTTACAGCTAACGATGCTATGCGCATCGTTAGCTGCATTGTGTTTTATGTACATACTGCCAGTCGCTGCAGCGGACGTCACAAACAGATATATACAAGTTGGCTCAGCAGAACCATCTCAATCTAATGTTGACTATACGATAGGATTTACTCCCGCTACTGCTTCTAATCTAGGTTCAATCCGCTTCCAGTTTTGTGATAACTCTCCATTGACAAATGTTGCGTGCTCACTTAGTAACGGTCTTGATATCACCTCGGCCGGCTTTTCGGCACAATCTGGGAATACTGGTTTTTCGAGCATCCCATCTGCCTCGCCGGCAACTGATCTTCTTTTGACGCGCGCATCATCAGCAGCTGCTTTGGTAACCTCAAGCTATACATTTGACACTATTACTAACCCTACCCCGACGAACAGTACTACGTTTGTTCGAATCTCGCTGTACAGCTCAATTGATGGTACAGGTACGCCTTTTGATATAGGTAGTGTCGCTTTTTCTACGTCTCAGAACTTTTCTGTCGGAGCATACGTGCCACCGTATTTGACATTTTGTACGGGGCAAACGGTCGCCATTGACTGTAGTACGACTACTGGATCATTAGTCGGATTTGGAGAGCTAAGCACGACAACCACTCGATTTATTACCTCGCAATTCTCTGCTGCTACGAACGATCCAACTGGATACAACACCTTTGTCAGCGGTCAAACAATGACATCGGGTAATAATGTGATTAATCAACTGACATCACAAACGCCGAGTATCGTTGGGCAAACGCAGTTTGGTTTAAATCTCCGACAAAATTCAGCCCCTGCTGTGGGAGCCAATCCGCAAGGTGTAGGTTACGGCATTCCAGCAGCTGCCTATAACTCTGTGAACCAATTTCGTTTTAATAGTGGTGATCTCGTTGCAAGCTCACCAAACTCAACTGAATTTACGAGATTTACTGCTAGTTACATAGTGAATATAACCGAGGATCAAAACCCTGGGGTCTATTCCACAACCCTTGTATACACAGCTGTTGCATCATTCTAGCGTTCTGGGAAAAAGGTGATATACTCATAGGCATAAGCTTAAACATAAATAAGACGTGGAGTTGTTATGCAGAGTGTGATTCAAAAAGTTAAACCATTGTATGTGGCGATTGCAGTCGTCGCTGCACTATTAGCGATGACTGTTATGGCGGTGCACGCTCAAGAGGAAGCCCAAGGAGGAAGTGGTGTTAGTATATCGCCGACACGCACCGAACTATCTACGCTTCCTGGAGCGAGTGATGAAGTAACAATTACTGTAAGGAACGTTACGAATTCAGATATTATTGCTAGACCATTGTTAAATGATTTTGAAGCTGACGAGAACAATGGTGGAGCACCGAAATTGCTCGGTCCAGGTGAGGAGTCTGCACAATCTATTGCAAGTTTTGTGAAAGGATTAGAGGACGTACCACTAGCACCGAACGAATCCAAAGACATTACATTCACGATTGAGGTGCCGCAGGCAGCTTTCCCAGGTGGTTACTTTGGTGCGATTCGTTTCCAGGCCGTTCCGACGAATGAGCTGGGAGAGGCACAAAACGGTCAGATTTCCCTGACTGCTAGTGTTGCTTCACTCGTTTTGGTAGAAGTGCCAGGTGACATTCGTCAGGACGTTCAAATTGATTACGTTAGCGCGTCTGTTGGTGACAACGAAGGAACGATATTTACTTCAAAGCCAGATTTCTCAGTGGTATCTGTTACGAATAACGGCGACAGCTTCATTAAACCGTTTGGTACAGTTAAATTGAGTAACTTCAGCGGTGACACACTTCTCTCTTACGAGCTAAATGATCTGCAGCCGAGGGGAAATGTTCTTCCGGAGAGCACTCGTCTATTCAAAGATCAAATTCTAGTGACCGAAAAGAGAACATTAAATGGTGAGGAAACAGAAGAACAGTTCAATCCAATCAAATGGCCAGGTCGGTACACGCTGACAGCGGACGTATCTTACGGCTCTGGTGGTGAAGTATTTACGGTATCATCAACGTTTTGGTACGTACCGTCATGGCTCATCATAGTACTCATCGTATTGCTTCTTGGTCTGATTGGCCTAGGATTCTTCTTATACAATAAGTATACGACTCGATCAACAAAGCGGCGCAGATAACGGCTTAATTGCTTAGTTTAAAGCCTTGGGGTTACCTGGGGCTTTTTGCTTGCGCTTAGAAGTGATGTCAGTTAAAATGAGGTAGCGACAAATAAAAGCAAAAAACGGGTAAAAATGAAAAGAGCACAGTTGTTTGCCGTAAGGCTTAAACACTACCTACTCGTGGCGATAGTTGCTATTGCTGCGTTGTTTATTGTGATTGGGGCAGCAGCACCTGCCTCAGCCCAGAGTACACAAGATGGTTCGGTAGGGTTAACAGGCACGATTAGTTCTCCACCCCCAGATACGCCGGCGACGATTTCTATCCCATCAAACGGTCAAAGCTTTACAGAATTGCCTATCCCAGTCAGAGGAACGTGTCCAGATGGCACGTTAGTAAAACTGTTCAAGAACAACGTTTTTGCAGGCTCGGTGCAGTGTGAAAACGGCAGCTATGAAATCAGCGTTGATTTATTCACCGGCGCTAACGAACTCGTTGCCCGCGTCTTTGACGAGCTTGATCAAGCCGGACCGGATTCTAATGTCGTTAACGTAACATTTGTCGATGATCGCGCAGGCTCTGGCCCGCGTGTCAGTGTGACGAGCAACTTCGCAAAGCGCGGCGCTAACCCAGGACAAACGTTGACTTGGCCGATCATCATTAGCGGCGGATCAGGCCCATATGCGGTCAGCGTGGATTGGGGTGATGGCTCTTCGCCTGATCTTCAGAGTGTTGCCTTCCCGGGCAACCTTGATATCAAGCATGTCTATGAACAAGCTGGTGTCTACAACGTGGTAGTTAAAGTAAGCGATAATAATGGCGGAGTCGCCTATCTGCAACTAGTAGCGGTAGCTAACGGTCCACTGACGCAAGTCGGCCCGAACGGCGAGCCGCTCGATGAATTCCAGAATGCCGAAGGTGGTGGAGCGACCTTTTTTGCTAGCGGAAGCAACACGTTGCTTGTCTGGTGGCCAGCGACGATTACACTACCTTTTGTCATAACGACCTTCTGGTTGGGCAAAAAGCACATGGTACGCGTTATGAAGAATCGCATTGCACGCGGCGAACACCCATTTGCCGACATCTAAAGCCAGAAGGTTTTTGTACCGACTCATTCGTCCAGCGAGACATTGTGAGCACAACGAATTAGTTGTATAATTTACATCCTATGTCGAAAAAAGTATTTGTTGGGATGAGTGGGGGGGTTGATTCCTCGCTGACCGCGGCGCTGCTAGTGGAGCAGGGCTATGACGTGACCGGTGTCTACATGAAGAACTGGTCAAAAGATCTGCCTGGTTTCCCATGTCCATGGAAAGAAGACTACCAGGATGCGAAGCGGGTAGCCGTGAAGCTCGGCATTCCGTTCGAAATGTGGGATTTTGAGGACGAGTATTTTGAGCGCGTTGTGCAATACATGCTTGATGGCTTCAAAGCCGGTATTACGCCGAACCCAGATATCATGTGTAATCAGGAGATCAAGTTCAAGCTATTTTATGAACTGGCTCGTGAAAAAGGCGCGGATTTTATCGCAACGGGTCACTATGCGAGAGTTTCGAATAGTGAAACCGAAAGCGGATTTAAAGCGGATTTAAATCCGCTTTCGGACGAAATAACAGATACAGGACGCTTACTACAGGCAGCAGACTCTAACAAGGACCAGACGTATTTCCTCTATCGCGTTCGCAATGATGCGCTCGCTCATACGCTCTTCCCGCTTGGTGATATGACGAAGCCTGAGGTACGCGAAGAAGCAAAAAAGCGCGGCCTCATCACTGCTGATAAAAAAGAGTCGATGGGTATTTGCTTTGTCGGTAAAGTCGGGATACGAGAATTCTTAACTCAATACGTTGACAAAAAGTATTTGATCCCCGGCGACATCATTGACCAAAACGGAGCAGTTATTGGCCGGCATGACGGGGCTATTTTCTACACGATTGGGCAGCGGCATGGCTTGGACGTCGGCGGCGGATTGCCGTTATACGTGACCGGCAAAAACATGAAGAAGAATGAAGTCTACGTGACGAGCAACCTCCAGGACGATAACTTATGGTCAGAGCATATATCGCTGACACACACCCACTGGATCAATTCACCGCCAGAGCCAGGTAAAGAGTACCAAGTGCGCACTCGTCACCGTGCCCCGCTCATGGCGTGTAGCTTTACGAGTGTTGATGGCGAAAAAGCACGCGTAACGCTCAAAGAAAAGCTGCGCGCACTCACCCCTGGCCAATCAGCCGTATTCTACGACAGCGACATATGCATCGGCGGCGGCGTAATCGTCTAAATAATGATAGGCTATATAGGTGATTAGAAAACACCTCGGCACCATTATCGCGCTGGTTATATTGCTAGGTTCTGGCACTGGTTTGCTGCTGATCGATAACAAAGAATCGGAGAGTGAAGCGCCAGATGTGTCGGTCAGTGAAACGATCCCCGACAACGACAACGAAGCAGTTGAAGGCGAGCCGAAGCTGCAGACTGAGACACTCATTGAAGGGCTGAGTAGGCCGTGGGATATCGGCTTTTTACCTAACGGAAATATGATTGTGAATCAGCGCGGCGGGGTTATGGCAGAATATAGCGCTGGCGGTGAATTCATTGACGAGATTACAGGTTTGCCAGATATATATGCCGTTGGAGAAGGTGGGCTGTTGGGGCTCGCCATTGATCCTGATTTTGCAACGAATAGCTACGTCTATGCGTGTTATGACACCGCTGAAGATATTCGTATCAGCAGGTGGGTACTAGATGGAACCCAGCTCACAAATCAGACCAATATTGTGACTGGCATGCCGGTGAATACGACGACATTCCCAGGTAGGCATTCTGGCTGCCGAATCCAATTCGATGATGACGCGGTGCTGTGGGTCGGCACTGGCGATGTTGCACAAGGCTCAAACCCTCAGGACTCGCGGTCTTTGGGCGGAAAAATATTGCGAGTTGATAGAGACGGCAGCCCCGCAAGCGGCAATCTCGGCGGCGAGTTTGATGCGCGAATTTATAGTTATGGTCACCGAAATGTTCAAGGGCTGGCATTGACACACACGCGGGAAAGTTACATAGGCTATGCAGTGCAACATGGGCCAAGCCGGGATGATGAGATAAATCTATTAGTGCCAGGCAATTTTGGATGGGATCCAGGTTCTCCGTATGTTGAATCAGTGCCAATGACAGATCTCACCAAATTCCCTGATGCTATCGAAGCCGTCTGGTCATCAGGATCTCCGACGCTTGCGCCATCAGGGGCGACGCTGGTCTACGGGGATGAATGGGGGAACTACAGCGGAAATCTGTTCGTTGCGATGCAGAAATCGCAGCACTTGAGAATGTTCATGACGAATGATGATGGCAGTCTGGGAGCGGAAACTGAGTTGTTTAGAGGTGAATTTGGGCGTTTACGCACGGTGCGCCAAGGGCCAGACGGCGCGTTGTATATCCTCACTGACAATGGTGACAATGACAAAATTATTCGGGTGTATCCGGAAGGCAGTTAAATGATTCCGACTAAACAGCAATGTGAAGAACTACACAGAAAATATGCAAGTAGCGACAAGCATTTTGAGCTGTGTTGGACTCACTGCGTGATAGTCGCAGAAATTGCTTTACGGTGCGTTGATGAGAAGTCTCTAGAGGTAGATCGTGCAATGTTGGAGGCTGCTTGCTTGTTACATGATATTGGCGCGTACATGCTGATGAACGAGGATGGAGAAATAACGAGCTACTATAACCTACATGCGATATTCGGTTCAAAAATTCTCGAAGAAGAAGGGGTTGATGAACGAATACAGCAGGCCGTCGAAAACCACGTTATGCTTGGCATGACAGCTGATGATTATAAGAAAACTGGCTGGGCGAATCCATTCAAAGACTACATTCCATCAACAGTCGAGCAGAGGCTAGTAAACTACGGTGATCGATTTCACAGTAAGGTGCCAATCTTCAATTCCTTGGACTCGATTAAGGCAAAATTAACTCGCGTATCTCCTGATAAGTTACAAACTTTAGAAAAGTATGTTCAGGAGTTTGGGCTGCCAGATCTGCACGCTTTAGCAGACAAGTATAACCACCCCATAGCGTAATCTGTTAAAATAGAGTCCTATGAATGCGCAAGAGATACGTCAGGCTTATTTAGATTTTTTTGAACAGCGACAGCATGCGGTAATTCCGCGGGCGCTTTTAGTGCCGTATAACGAGTCAACAGTGCTGTTTACTGGCTCAGGCATGCAGCCGCTTATCCCGTACTTGCTCGGTGAGCCGCATCCAAAAGGCACGAGACTCGTTGACAGCCAAACATGCTTGCGTGCGCAGGACATCGAAGAAGTAGGAGACAACCGACACACGACGTTTTTTGAAATGCTTGGTAATTGGTCGCTCGGTGATTACTTTAAAGAAGAGCAATTGCCATGGTTTTTTGAGTTCTTGGTCGACGTCGTTGGCCTCGATCCAAGCAAGCTATACGTGACCGCTTTTTCAGGAGACCAGGATTTTGATCTGCCGAAAGACGAAGTCAGCGCGCAGTTATGGCAAAAGATGTTTGCTGACAAAGGCATCGACGCAGAAATTGCAGAAATTGGCAGCGAGGAAGCTGGCTACGAGCGCGGCATGAAGGATGGTGAGCGAATCTTCTACTACGATGCGAGTAAAAACTGGTGGGCGCCTGAAGGCAAACCATCAGAAATGAGCGTCGGACAGCCTGGTGGTCCTGACAGTGAAGTGTTTTATCTATTTGATGATGTTGAGCACGATACATCGTGGGGTGAGCACTGTCATCCGAACTGTGATTGCGGCCGGTTTATGGAGATTGGCAACTCGGTGTTTATGGAGTACATCCGCACTGAAAGTGGCTTTGACAAATTACCAAAGCAAAATGTAGATTTCGGCGGCGGCTTAGAACGGATTGCGGCGGCAAAAATCGATAGTCCTGATGTGTTCAAGATCAGCATTCTGTGGCCGATAATCGAGAAGCTCCAAGAACTATCTGGCAAGAAATACGATGAGCATACCGAAAGCATGCGCGTGATAGCAGATCATCTCCGCGGGGCGATGTTCCTCGCTGTTGACGGCGTAAAGCCGAGTAACAAACAGCAGGGCTACGTCATGCGACGGTTGATGCGCCGCGCTATCTTGAAAGCCTTTGACCTCGGCATCGAGCAGAACTTTGTTCAAGAAATTGCACCGGTTATCGCAGAACTGTACCGAAACGACTTCCCAGAATTACTCGAAAACGAGCAAGAGGTGATTGATATCCTTGTGAAAGAAGAAAAAGCTTTCAAGCAGACACTACGTAAGGGTCTAAAAGAGTTTGAGAGAAATGTTTCGGTCTCTTTTGGTGAGGCTCAAGCAGGAGAAGCTCAACTAGGCGGGCCCACGAGGAAGAACGTAGAAGAGCTCACGGGAGATATAATTTTTAGACTTTACGACACTTTTGGATTTCCTGTTGAACTAACTTACGAGGAAGCGGTGAAGAGAAAGATTCCAATTGCTGGTTCAGCACAAAAGAAGTTCGAGCGGTTAATGCAGGAGCAGCGTGAGCGGTCACAGACGGCTGCGAAGGGTACGTTTAAGGGTGGGCTCGCTGGGCAAGACTTGATTCATAAGAAATACCACACAGCGACGCATTTGATGTATCAAGCGCTGCGCGACGTGCTGGGCGATCACGTCATCCAACATGGCTCCAATATCACTGAGGAGCGACTGCGGTTCGATTTTAGTCATCCAGACAAAATGACGCCAGAACAGATCAAACAGGTTGAAGACATTGTGAATGAGCAAATCGACAAAGATTTGCAGGTTTCATATGCTGAGTACCCGACAGAGGAAGCGACAGGCCCTCTTGGTGCACTCGGTCAGTTTGGCGATCGCTACGGCGACGTTGTAAAGGTCTATTCCATGAAGGATCCGAATGAGCCAGAAGACAAGCGCCCGTTTAGCTTCGAGATCTGCGGTGGTCCACACGTTGATCACACTGGGCAGCTCGCAGAGGACGGAAAACGTTTCAAAATCACAAAAGAGCAGTCAAGTTCGGCAGGTATTCGCCGCATAAAAGCTGTTCTAGCGTAGCAAAAAACAGATAAGCACCACATGCAGTGGTGACGATAAAAAGTGTGATATATATCACGGTAACGCTTACAACATGGGCGTATGGTCTGCATAAGGCTTATGTTTGACATCACATAAAACAAAAAGGCCGATACCAAAATGGCATACAGCAGCAGGCGCGCAGACCAACTTACACCAACGCACTCCATAGAAATAATGGGATCTGCTTCAATCGCTCCACAAGACACACCAACACCCGAAAAAGCATCGGGTGTTTTTGATTTCAGGAGTAAAGGGCCACTTCAGTCTAGTGATCTCCCTTTTCTAAAAAATCACACCGTTCTTTTTCCTCATACCGTAAGCGGCCTTGTAGACCGCTACTTATTTGACGCCGGGTTGGCTGCACCACAAAGCAGGGGCGTAGATGTGAGCACTCAAACTGATGATGCGACAGGTGATATCACGTATTTGTATGACTTTGATAATTCACCGCCGGAAACAATCGTTGAGAGAGGCGTTCGTGCTGTTGGTGGTGACGGACCGTTTCGTGATCTAGATCCGGAAAGAATGGAGCGGCGTGCCCGGAATCTTGCAGCGCTCGCGTTAGGCGAAGAAGGTGTTTTCAAACTCACAAAGCACCGGAATGATGTCGAGTTCGATACTGTAAAAGTTGGCGAAGAGGAGCACTTCACCGACGGGATGCACCCCGTAACGGCTCGTATCGCTCAGCCTTTGCGACTAGTGTACAGTTCACAAGCAGAAGGCCAAGGATTAGACACATCTACCCTGGCACCTCTCAACCTAGGTGGTTCATT
>JAUHWW010000004.1 GCA_030427365.1 bacterium
CAGTTTGCAGCGACCATTATTTTTCGGTTATTACGCATATGCTTATCTTACCCTTTATCCTCGAGGCATTCAACGCCAGGCAGTTTCTTGCCGCTCATGAGCTCTAAAGACGCGCCGCCACCAGTCGACACATGATTAAACATATCGTTCATACCGCGGCTATCAATATAGGCTGTTGTGTCACCACCCCCGACAATACTGAACGGCACATGTCCGTGCTTACCAATCAGTCCATCTATTACAAATTCCGTGCCATGTGCATACGGGCCGACCTTCCCCTGTACACCCTTGAACTCAGCAATCCCCATCGTGCCATTCCACACAACCGTCGCCATTTGCTGCATCATGCCAGCAATAAAACTGCCACTGACCGGGCCAATGTCCACAATCTTTTCTGATTTCTTTACTCGCTCTGCAAACACTGACGGCTGACCTGGATACGATTCGATAGAAGCGATTGCGTGCGCTTCCCAATCGACAATGCGAGTTGGCTCAGACTTATCAATCTCATCAGTCACCACCGCATCTTGCGGCAAATAGAAGGTAAATGAACGCTTCTTCATCTCGGCGCGAGCCCGCTCGATAATATCGTGCGCATCATTAATTTCTTCGTCGTCTGAAAGGCTCTCGCCGATTTCATTGCCAAGCGCTTTCATAAACGTATTTGCCATAGCACCACCAACAACGACGACGTCCGCTTTCTGTAAAAAGACATCGATGATGTCGATCTTGTCGCTAATTTTTGCACCACCAATGACCGCCATTAACGGTCGCTCCGGATCGTGCATCGCTTTGGTTATCGTGGCGACTTCTTTCTCGAGTAGCAATCCTGCACACGATGGCAACAACTTGGCTGGGCCCACCACACTGGCATGAGCGCGATGCGCAGCACCAAAACAATCTTGCACAAATATGTCAGCATTTGTCGCTTCGACAATGGCTTTCGCGAAATTCTCATCACCTGATTTCTCTTCCGCACTATAAAAACGCACGTTCTCGAGCAAGAGCACATCGCCTGGGTTCATGTCCTTTGCTGCTGTTTTTACCTTTTCACCGATCGTATCTGCCACAAAAGTAACTGGCGCTTTCAGCAGGCTGCTCAATCGCTTAGCGACTGGCTTCAAACTTTTGGATGGATCGTGACTTTTTGGTCTGCCAAGATGTGACATTACGATGACTTTGCACTTCTGCTGGCGCAGATATTCAATCGTTGGCACGCTTTGTGTAATCCGGTAATCACTCGTAATTTCCTGCTTGTCGTCAAGCGGCACGTTGTAGTCGGCGCGTACGAGCACGGTCTTGCCGTGAAGGTCCATATCATGCACTGTTTTTTTCATAAACCCACCCGCTTGTGACATTTAGATAACCCGTACCTTTATTGTGTCCGTTGTGCCGACTACGCCTGGATACTGCCCAGAAGCGGTGACAATGCAGTCACCCTTCTTTAGCACCTTACTCTTTTCAAGCCAAGACGTCAGTTTTGTCGCTGCCATTTTGCTATCAGGACGTACATATGATTTGATGCCATAGACAATACATAGTTGCTGTGAGACGCGGGGGACACTGGTGACAGCAATAATCGGTTCATCTGGGCGCTTTGCTGCAATTTCGCGTGCAGTCGCGCCAGATTTGGTTTCGGCCACAATCGCCGTCGCATTCGTGGCTTTTGCCAACTCAACGACGCTTTTTGAGATCGCTTCCTGACGCGTGAGTTCACGAAGTCCACTGCGCACATGATACTCAACTGACAAGACGTCTTGGTGACTTTCGGTATACGTCAAGATTTTTTTCATCGTTTTTACTACTAACGACGGATGCTTGCCGGCGGCCGTCTCTTCGCTTAGCATGACGCAATCAGCACCAATAATCGACGCAGTCGCTACGTCTGAGACTTCGGCGCGTGTGGGCTCTGTCGCTTCAGTCATGCTAACAAGCATTTGGGTAGCAATTATGACTGGCTTTGCGTGTGCACGGCATAGCCCGACAATTTTACGAGCTTGAATAGGTACGACTTCAGGACTCGCTTCAACGGCTAAGTCCCCGCGTGCAACCATCACCGCATCAGCTTCTTTGACAATAGCTTCGATATCATCAAGCGCGGCCTGCGTCTCGACTTTTGCAATCAATTTAGCTTTGCTGTTTAGGTTACGCATTGCACGTTTCATGGCACGAACGTCAGCAGCTGACTGAATAAAGCTCATCGCGACGTAGTCGACATCATGTTCACTGCCAAATGCGAGGTCTTCTTTGTCTTTCTGGGTTATGACATCGCCTGCGAAGTCGGTATCAGGCAGGTTGATGCCTTTACGGCTAAGGAGTATGCCATCGTTTTCTGCCTTCGCGTGCACGAGACCGTCTTTGACGCTTGTAATCGTTGTAAGCACTTTACCGTCAAACAGCATCATCCGTTCGCCTCGTTTGACCTTTTTACTGAGGTCAAATTGCGTTGGGATGTACTGCGCCTCATCTTCTTTCGGATTATATTTAAACGTAAGCTGCTGCCCTTTTCTAACCGTTATGATGCCGTCACAATCTCCGAGACGAATCTTTGGTCCTTGCAGATCTTGCACGATTGCGACCGGTTTGCCATATTCCTTTGAAGCTTTTCGAATCCACTTTATCTGTTTCACCCGTTCATCATTTGAGCCATGGCTAAAATTGAGACGAATACCGTTCGCTCCAGATTTGATAATCTCAAGAATTTCATCATAGGTATTTGATGCAGGACCAATTGTGGCTAAGATTTTTGTACGCTTAAATGACGCGATAGGCACATTGGGTGCCTTCTCTGTTGTTTTCATTGATAGTAGTATAACGGTAATGCTTCTTAAAGGTAAATTTTTTTATGTGAAGCTTACGGAGCTCAGTACTTTTAATTTAACAATAGCTATTCCATACTGTCATTTGCAAGCTGGCTATACACATCACGGAAAGTGCGACTATTCCAACCATGCCAGTATTGGCCATCTCCTTTAAACTGATAAGGAAAAGGGTTATCCATGTTTTGTTGTAATCGATCTTTACGATTAATCCCAAATAGTGCTGAAAGAAGCAGCGAACTATGAAAGGAACCATCCACTACTACATTTGTTAGCTTTATGATCTCTGCGTAATCTAAATACCGCAAGCTAGAAAAGGCCGGCTGCGCGAAAAATAGCCTTGCTACTCCTTGACCCTCTACGCAAAAGAATTCTGCCGTTCTGCCAGAGTCAGGGTGTGAGGCTCCAAAATACATTGAGGACTCAATCCGCGTTGGTCTAACCACGCCAAAAGCATCATACATATCATAATTCGTAGAGTCTTGAGAGCCGTCGAATTCAAGATCTATCCCAACACGCCGCCAATCGATTGGTGACTCATCACTAATTATCGAGAAAAGTTCATCAGTTGCATCAAGCACTTCAAAACTACTCTCTGGATTAGTAAAGCTATTCAATGCTTCTGACATATGGTCAATTTTATCACAAATAATGCATATTGTAATCAGTTATATTACTGTCATAATGAAAATATGAAAATAGTCATGATCGCAGTCGTTAGCAAAGATGGTTTTCTGACGCGCGGGGATGACCCACACCCGAGCTCGTGGGCATCTGAAGAAGATCGGTTTCACTACTTGAACATGTTGCGTTCACATACTTTGTATCTTATGGGTAGCCGCACATACGAATTTTCGAAGAAGTCCCTGCCTGCCAGTGCGAAAAAAATTGTCATGTCGCACAAAGCAAATGAAATGCCGCAAACGAGTAATGTCCACTTTTCTGCGGCAGCTTTCGGCGATATCCTCAAGCAATACGAGGGCTCTCATGACACGCTGCTCGTGTTAGGCGGCGCTAGCATCTACCATCAAATGATCGACCAAGGCTTAATTAATGAAATTCACCTCACAGTTGAGCCGCTCTTGCTCCACAGTGGCACACGATTATTCGAACATGAGAGCTACTTCGCCCATCACGGATTTCGACTAGTTGAGGAGAAGCAGCTGAACGAAAATGGAACAAAGCTGGTTATTTATAGAACCTAAGTTCTTGCTATTGATCGACGCTCAAAAAACTTCAAGATAATAAACAACAAGATTGTTACCACAATTGTGACATTTGTCGGCACTTCTATATTTTCGTTCGTTGCAAAAATACCAATCGCGAAAAGCATACCAGCACTTAATAATTTGTCTAATAATGAGTATAGCGACAGTACCGTTGCTCTCGATGATCCCTCTATCACATCTTGCAAATCAGCCTCTTGAACCACCGCCGTTATGCGATAGAATCGTGTGACAAAAAACAGACCCAATACTTGTAGCCAAAGCGACTGAGTATAGAGAACGAGAAAAAAGGCCATTAGAATCATTGCAATTGAAATAATGTACTTTCGAAAGAAGGATTCATAATAATCAAGAGACCAATATAGAAACGCGCTCGCTATCGTGACACCGGAAATAATAAGCGGCACTACGCGAGGCTCGACCCCGTAATCTCGATAATTAATAACAATAATTTCAAGCATAGTTGTGAGTGTTCCTGCAATGAGAACACCTTCGTAAAAGCGACGCTTTACAATCGGTGAATTCTTTACCACACGTAATGCTTTGCCTAAAAGCAGTTCGTTGGTTTTTGAGATACTTGGTGTAGCGGGCAGTGTCAGGCTGAGTAAAAATGAAAATGACACGGCGATAACGGAGAGCACAATCAGCAACTGGTACTGCGTTCCAATAATGAAGGTTAATCCGTAGGCGATAACATAGCTAAGCATAGTTGCTGCTTTTATACGCGACGCACTCTTGAGGTACGAGACCTTTTTGTCTCCTCCGACTGCTTCATATAAGTAGGCCTGTAACGCACCCGAATTGAATGCCTCGCCAATACCCCACACCACAAAACCCATCAAATACCCAGAGAAAGTTGGTGCAACTAACCATACAGCGAGCCCTGCTGCTTTCAGAAGCTTACCAAGCGCAATTGAGTACTTCTTGCTGAACCGATCGGCAATCATGCCAGTTGGGACTTCGCTAACAATCTGAGTGATCAACACTGATGCGAGTAATGTGCCGACTCCCGCGGCTGATATACCGGACCTTTCACTGAACATGATGCTATACAGCGGGTAAATGAGCACGAACTCGCTCATAAATTCAACAGCGATCAGTTTATGGTATACGCTGCTGTAGCGTTCTCTGAATTTTTTCATGAATTACTGACCATTATAAGATATGTTGATTAATAAATCTACCTCTGTTAAAATAAACTTCCGTATCCGAAGCGGTCTCATCGTCTAACGGTTAGGACACCAGGTTTTCATCCTGGCAATAGGGGTTCGATTCCCCTTGAGATCACCAACAAAATACCTCAGCTTTAGCTGGGGTTTTTTGTTGGTATCCAAGAGCAAGCCAACTGCTTGGCTTGCGTGGGGTCGAACGGGCGCAAGCCTTGTTTGCCAAGAAGGTGGCAAACGGCGCGCCGGGCTCGTGAGCAAATTGCAAAGCAATTTGACTTGTGAGTTGATTCCTCTTGAGATCACCAAACAATGAGTCGAGCTAGTCATGGTGTTTTTTAGTTGGTTTTACAATAGTACGTGATTTTCTTATACTTTGACTGTGAAAAAGAAACAAACTTTACAATCAAATAAAACACTCGAAATAATAGGATGGTATGGGCCGCTGGCATTCATAGTAGGGTTTGCTCTAGTCAGTTTTGGAATGATTGAAGGGCGGAGCTATATATTTCAACTTTTGAATTTAACAGGAGGTGTCGCACTAGCCTTAATCTCACTGGCTAAAAATGCCTACCAGCCGGCAGCCTTAAATATCATTTTGGTAATAATTGCTCTAGTAACCTTAATCGATTTACTCTTATCGTGAAGGATAGCATCTATAACAAAGCTGCGTTCATATTCGATATGGACGGTACATTGGTTGATAGTGAGCCGGTGGGTCCTAGAACTTTTATTGAGATTTTTAAAAATCGTCAAGTTGATGTTTCTCCTGAAGACATTGAGTCGTTCACCCAATCGTGGAGAAGGATTGGTGATTATACACCGCAAGACGAGCTCTTAACTTTCCTAGCCAGAAAATATACTATTAATGATATTGTTAATGACTTTTATTCCCTTTATAAAAACAATTTGCAAAAAGCTCATGTTCTTTCTGGGGTGAATGAATTTTTACACACAGCTAAGAAACAAGCAAAAAAACTGGTGGTGGTCTCTGCAAGCAAGCGTACTCAGATAGAATCAGTTTTGTTGAATAACCAATGGCAGGATTTTTTCGATTTTATTGTTGGAGAAGAAGATGTTAGCGCCCATAAGCCAGACCCTGAAGGATATATTTTTGCTATACAAAAGCTAGGCTTAGCTAGCGATGAAGTGGCTATATTTGAAGACTCTAGAAATGGAGTACTTGCAGCCAAAGCCGCAGGAGCACTAACCGTTGCAGTTAAGGCTGGGGCCTCACCCAATCAAGACATTACAGAGGCAGACGCTACAATTGAAAGCTTTCAAGATCTGCTCCAGGACGATTCAGACAATTGTGAATGATGCTGGTGTAAACTTTTTTGATACCATGATGCTATGACACTCAATCCTAAAAAAATTGCAGGATTAGACACTGGCCGTTTGGGATTATGGAACCCAGCCAATCTATTGACGTTTTTCAGACTAATAGCTGGTTTGTTTGCAATACTAGCGTTTGAAGCTGGGTGGGTGACACCGACAGCAGCAATCATCATCATAGCGCTGAGCGCGGCTACCGATCTCGATGGGTTTGTTGCGCGGCGACTTAACTGCAGCTCAGCTTTTGGGCAGTTCCTCGACCCGCTTGTCGACAAATTATTTATCGCTATCGTTGGTGTTTGGTCGCTCTACCGAGTCGGGAGCTTGTGGCCACTTGTGCTTGCACTTGTGGTTATTCATCTGCTCATAAGTTTCTATGCTATGCGCAACATAGCCGTCAGTGATATCAAGGGCGAACAGTTCGGTAAAGTCGCTATGGCGGCGACTTTTATGAGCATGGTATTGACTCTCTATGCGTATAACGCTGTGCCTGAAAACACCTTACTAAAAAACGTCGCCGGCATCAGCCTCGCTCTCGCTTTCGTCCTTGAAGTAATTAATTACCAGAAAATCACGTCATCAAAGCAGTAGATTTACGCGTACTTCTTCAGAATATTTGTTACTTGTCGAGCTGCATTCATGTCGCCGCCCTCAGCTGCGTGCTGAAAGCGCATCGCCAGCCGCAAATCTGTTTTCTCCTGATCTAACTGAGCACGGTAAGATCGCTCTTTCGAACGTAAATCTTTAATGTCCTGTAAGAGCTGGCGAACTTTCCGCTCTCGCTTGAAAAAGCTTTTTGGATCGACATGCTGCGTGACGACTGCAGATAAACGCTCACTGCGCATATGACGAAGCTCTCTGTCTTTATTCACAATCGCAGCATGTATATCCTGCACCTTACGAGGCAGTGTGAGGACGTCCTGTTTCAGTTTTTGCAGGCGTGATTGCACGATTAAAGTTTCCATGTCGTCCTCCTTTTGTTCATTCATTGATTGCAATCGATAACGATCGACGAGCTGCCATTCCTGCATGAGTAGCGCAAAACCCCCGATGGCTGCATACAGCAGCGCGACGGTGAAAGAAAAGACCAGCGCAGGATGACCGATCGCCAATGTCAGTAGCAGAATGACAAAAGCGACACCAAGCGCAGCCTTCTCTGTTAGCAGCAAGCCTTCACGGTAACTTGTTATGTAACGTAGTTTCATGGCTCCTCCTCTCGATTCTTGTACAGTAAAATCATTGAATACACAATAAACGCTGCGGGTAGCATAATAATAGGTTGCAGCGCCATCAAAAAAATAACTGCTGCAGCGCCACTAGTGATAATGGCAATTTGCATGTGGTAGTTGGGTGAAATAATACGCATTCTTAGCTCCTTGCTGTGTTTAATTTTTCCGCTCTCCGCATATACTCTCCTACTTTCTCTGTCGTCGGAATGATGCGGCTACGACGTTTACGGCCGCGCGGCAATCCTGTCAACAACAGATAACTTTGCCATTTGTCAGCATCCACTTCCAGCTCTAGATGCTCAAGGTCAACAAGATCTGGCTCATCCTTAATCGAAAACAAACGAAATACGCCACCACTAAATACTGCAACCATCCGATGCTCTTTTGTTGGTAGCGACAATAGCTCGCCAATCGACGGTGCATGCACCCACACATACATCTTCTCCTTCAGCTGCAAGATTTTAACCCCACTCTTTGTTTCACCGAGCTTATAGCGACCTTGTTGTTTCAGGCGGATCATAATCCTTCCCTCCATTCTGGTGTTCAATGCAGCGCCGCTCAATATACTTCTGAAAACGCCTCGCAGCCTGAGCATACAGCGTGGTGACTTTAAAATCACCAAGACGTGTCTGTAGCGTCACTGAGTAAATTGGACCCATATTAGTAATATCAACGCCCGCCACGACGAAATAGGTGATGTCTTCGGTGTCTTTGAATATTGGTTTGCAGTCGATGACAATGACCCGGCGATCAGTAGCAACAATCATAATGTGGCCATGATCACTCCGACCAGCAATTGCGCCGCCAATTTTCTCACCGCCATGAATAATGTCTGGGAGGTAGTTCGCTTCAGAGCGAGCAAGCTCAATCCAATCTAATCCGACTTCTCGCAGCCGTTTAAAGACATATTGGCGCTTGGCTTCTTTGCGTTGGTTCGCCGCTAACGTCTGCAAGCGGCGTTGGCTGGTTGTGAGATTGGCTTGCATAGCTATTCCCCTCGCAGCAGTAGTTAATCACTCTCTCAAGAGGTTGTCGTTGATCGAAATCACAAAGTTGGAAAATTCGGTCTAGGTATTCTGTTCGAATTCACGTTGCAGCGCATCTATGTCGTAAATATGGATCGTCTGATGGTCGAGGGCGACGAGTTTTTGCTTTTTTAGTTTCTTAAACTCTCGGCTCACAGTTTCCCTGCTGAGGCCGCATAGCTGACCCAATTCATATTCTTTCATTGGCAACGTTACTTCACTCGCGCCTTGACCGATTCGGTGACTCTGCAGCATTAATTCGTGAAGCACTCTGACATATGCGGATTCACTCATGCTATACACCATACGCATCAATACCCCGTCTAAGCCCGACAGCACTCGGCTCAACAAATCTTGCGTGACATCCTGGTTATCAGCTAAAAACCTCAGCACCTCATCATGAGGAGCAGCGTGCAAGCGACACTGAGTAACGGCTTCAAAGAAAAAATGATTTGGAGCATGAGTGAGCGCCTGCGTCATTGGGAAAAATGCTGGATGATGCAGCGTATTAACGACAATCTCTTCACCACGCTTATCAACAATGTATTGCCGAACGTCGCCGCTCTCAATATAAAACACATAGGATGGTCGCTCATCGGCGTGAATAATGATCTGCTTTGGATCCCATGATCGCGCGGGATACTTGCTGAAAAAATCTTGGACCTTTTTCTGCACTACTTGGTTCATCGCTATCTCCTTGCCGCGTCTCTAATGATACTTCTCATTCCACTATACACCCGACGACACCTCGCCCGATTCGCTCGGCAGCAGCTTTAGCCAAAGCTCGCGCAGCAGTTTCGCATCATCAAGTGCATGATGTTTCCGGTACTTTTTGAGATCAATGCCGAGCTTTTTGTAAGCGTTCGAAGCGCCGGGTTGATCGGGTGCGTATTTGACGGGATTTTTACCAAGCGCAAATAAGATGCTGGTCATATCGATCGTCATCCAGCGAAATGGCAGATTCCCAACGCCGAATAGTTTCGTCAAGTAGATGAGGTCATAATTATCGACAAATGCGATAGCGTAAGGGTTTGTCTCGCCCAAAAATTCGCGAATTGTTTGAACCGCTTGTTTTGGAGTCAATTTTATTTCTGTCAGCGTCGGAATAATACGCTCTGCGACCCACTCGCTTACCTCACCATCGTGCTTCAGCTCGAGGTAGAGCTCCGCGCCATCTGATTTCACGAGACCAATTGATAACACCTCTCCCACTTCCGGATCAAGGCTGCTGAATTCAGTATCAATAAAAATAATATTCTGAGACTCAAGCGGGGTGAAACTAGTCGAGGCCATAGGGGCAGTATACCCTACGTCGCGTCAGGGCATCGGCAGCGCTAACCCTTGTTTTATGAAAGGGTGCCACGAATCATAGGTTCGTTTTCTCTAAGGCGTGCGCAGGCGCTCGCTCAAGAATTTGAACGTGATTATTTGTATTTATATGTATTTTGACGTAGCCGTAAACGAGCGGTCAGTCTTTGTTTTTCGCTTTTTTTGTTTTCGACTCGCCACGCTCATAATAGCACAGAATTAAAAAGCACTTCCCTGCTTGTTCTAAACAGGGAAGTGCTTTACTTGGTTTTTGTTTGTCAGTCTAAAGCTATCGGATCTTACTGCTGCTTGCGGCGAGCGACCATGTTGTGGCCGATTGTGCCAGCTGCGGTCAAGGCTGCGAATGTTGCTGCGATTGAACCTGCACCGGTGCTTGGAAGAACTGGGTTCTTCTTTACGCCTTTTACTGGCTCTTTACAGTTTTCGTCTTCAGCATCAAGCTCTTTGTCGTATGGGCAGACTTCACGGTCTTCCTCGAATTCAACCTTGTCCATGCAGTCCTCGTTAGGATCATTCGGATCTGCTTCGACAGTGACGACATCGTCGCCGACGTTGAATCGTACGTCAACTGTGACGGTGTATTCACCAACAAGTTCATCACTGTAAACGTGTGTTTCCTCGTCGTTCGTTGAAAGCAGTTCATTGCCGTCACCAAAGTTGTAGAGGTAGTCTTTTACCGTTGCGTTTGACTGCTCGGTCACTACTTCAACTGTGTATGATCGGTCGTCTGAACCGCTGACAGCAGAGACGATGACGTTCTTACAGACATATGTAGGTTCTTCTTCCTCTTCTTCGAATGTTACTGTCTTTGCACAGTCTTCATTCGTCTTTCGGTCGCCGTTTGCGAAGAGTACTTCAACTGTTACGTTGTACTCACCTGCTTCATCTGTCGTCAGCGTAAAGGTGTTATCTGCAGAGTTTTGCACTTCGTTACCGTTAACGCTGAATGCGTAACCAGTGATATCAGTGCCATCAGCCATGCCTTCTGCGTTGAAGACGATTTCTTCACCCACGAGAGCTGTTGTACGGCTAGCTGTCAGCGCCTTACATGCAGTGACGATTTCTTTTTCATACTTCACAGTGTGCTTACAATTTCCAGTTACCGCGAGTGCCTCACCATTAAAGGTTGTGTTCACCGTCGCTGTAATTGTCTTCTCACCGTATGAGTCATAGGTGTGTGATTCAAGCGGGAAGTCACCAGGCTGTACTGTCTCGGTTTCGCCGTCACCGTAATCAATAACGATGTTGTTTAGCGTCGCATCGTTGAGGTCATACGTGACATTCTCAACACGTAGTCTGCGGTCAGTGTACTCTGTCACCACAAGTGATTTACATACTGGTGGAATAAGTTCTGGCTCTTCGACTTCTTCGACTACGACTTTTAGGCCAATCCAGACGCGCTGTTCCCAGCAGCCCCAGACCATACCGTCAAGACCATTTGTACCGATTGCTGCGCCGTTACCGACGATGCTCGCAGGCAAGTTAACAAGTTCGTTTGGCAGGTCAAGGAAAGCTTGAGCTGAATCAGCTACATAACTGAGTTTGAACTTCTTGTCACCACAGTCAATTGTTGCGCCGTCATTAATATTCATCGCATTCGATGAGCTAATGAAGCCTCGCAAGTCAAATCGATCGCTTTCTTCAGCGTTATCGAGGTCGACTCGTACGCTTACGTCTTTTGCAACGCTCGGGCCATTGCCGCCATCGTTACCGCTAACGCTTGCACCGTTGTGCACGTAGAACCAGACATCAAACATATCACCGTTTTCACACACAGTGTCGATGCTGTTTCGGTAAGTAGAAACTGATTCCCCGTCTTCCTTGACGCGTACAAAGTCTGCTTCATTCCCAACAATATCGCTATCACCGCCACTAACGTTGTAGTAGACGTTGAATGCAGGCTCACCTGCAGCTGGTGTATCATCACCAACATACGGAATTGATCCAGGATTTACTGCTCCAGCAGATGAAACTGCCATGAGCCCTGCTAGAACAAATCCAGCTATAAGGGTTTTCTTTAGAGTCACATGTTGTTTTAGTGCTTGTAGTTTACTCATTGTATTCTCCTATTAATCCTTTCTAGCAATCCTGAGCCAATGGGTTACATACGACTGGATCGGTTGTTGGAGTAGTTCCTTTTGGTGCCTCAGTAGTTGGAGGTGGTGGTGGAGGAGGTGGAGGGGGTGGTGAAGTTGTTGTAGTGGTAGTACTGGTAGTAGTGGTCGTGCCAATAGTAGTCGTTGGAGGAAGTGTCGCAGGTGGAACAGTTGGTGGAGGAAGTGTTGGTACAGGTGGAACAGTAGGTTCAGCTGGTGTTGTTGGTTCAGTAGGTTCTTCACCCGGTCCACCAGGACCGCCAGGACCAGTTCCAGGACATCCATCGCCTACTGTTGTTTCACAGCCATCACCGTTGCCACCAGGCTCGCCGCCTGAACCAGGATTTGGAGCATCGTCATCTCCTGAACTTGGTGCAGCTACATCACCCGGACCTCCAGGGCCACTGCCCGGGCCTTGTGTAGGGTTATTAGTTGGGTTTGTGCCTGTACTTGGAGTGCTGCTCGTACCTGTATTCGGAGCGGTAGTTGGATTCGTACTGGTTTCATCTGAGCTGCTTCCTGGTGCATCAGTGGTGTTGCCACCATCCAATGTTGTTGATGTAGAGGTTGAAGGGTCTCCTTCAATAGTTGTCGGAGCAGACGTCTCAACTGAAACCGGTTCACCTAAGTCGATCTTCACGTCAGCACTTGAAGGAAGCTGCTCACCTACTACATAGATTTCACCAGTTGCTGGATTGATACGGAAGTTATCTGCAGCCGTTTCGATTGCTGCTTTTTGTGCGTCACTAAGCGGTCCATCAAGATTGAAGCGTAGTCGGAGCAAATCGACTGCAGCAAGTGTTCGCGACTCTCCAACATAAAAGCTTATAGATCGTACACCTGTCGCTTCATCAGTGTCTTCTGAGCGTTCTCGCGCTCCAAGAACGGTAACTGGCCCATGAAAGTCTTCGTCAACTACAATTGAACCATTTCGTTGCATTACCTCTACGAGTGCTGCGATGTTTCTAGATTCTGCGTCTTCATCTGAAGAAAACGTTCTAAACCAGTCTAGAGCACGCTGTGCAGGAGTAACATCGTCGTTTACGACCGGTTGTCCAGCGTCGAGAATAACAGATGTCATCCATGCACGCAGTGTAGCGCTATCACAGACTTGAGCTGCCATGTGATCTGAAAGTTCGACTTTACCATCATCTTCATAAGGAAAAAAGATAGCATCTTGGGTTCCAAGCGCTTTGACTTCACTCAGCTGTGATACAACACCCTCGCTATCAGCTGAAAGGGTCGTATCATTTTCAGCACAAGCGAGCTCAACACGTTCTTTTGGATCAGTTTCAGTAGACTGACTTGCCTCAGGCGCAACAGCCGCTTCAACACCTGGATTTAGTTGTTCAGGCGAAAATGGTTCTGCTGTTGCAGCCGGAACGGTAGATGTAATACTCGCATCACTATCACCGCCTCCACCAAGAACAGCAGCCAGCGTTATGCCCCCAGCTACTACAGCGCCGATAGTACCAGCGGGTACTCCCCATCGCTTCATACTTCTTGGTGCTTCAGCTGGACTGGGTGCACCTATAGGTTGACTATTCATGCGAATTAACTCCTTTAATTCTCATTATTCTCTCTTATGTATTATATTATATCACACTTGTATATACTATGTCAATATATTTCACAATATAATGCAAGCTTATGCACTATACGCTCTTGCAGATGCTTCCAAGCCTACCACTATATCGCGGATCGGGTCGCTAGAATTTACACTGATTTCAGTACTGAAAACGCCACTTCGATGCATAGCGTCTGTAACGCCGTCTCGAACTGCTGCTGTCATTTGACGGTAAAGCTCTCTTTGTTTGGCTATCTGCTTCTCTTCCAGCACTCGGCTACCACCCCGTAACCTAATCATCCTCGAGCCTCTTTCTTCGGTAACAGGGCTCTCATAAGCATCTGCAGCGACAATCTCTAATGGTAGAACCGCGTTCTGCAGCTTCACTCCAGCAATAGCACGGCTCCATTCATCGGTTCCATCATCAACAATGATCCCTGCTTCAGTTTTCTTAGCATCAATGTCGTGCCCAAAATCAGATACTGGAATCACTATTGATCCTTTTGCATACCCTGCTACGAGATCAAGCATCCCAGCAAGTGATCCATCCTCAATGTCTTTTCCGCTTCCATCAAGCACCTCATCTATGCCATTGAGCATAGATATAAGCGCATCTTTTGCCCGAATCGGCATCGTAAGAGAGGCTCTACTTTCACCATCAGATATGATTGAACCGACTTTGATGCCTCTTTGCGCAGCATACCCATACACCGCAGCGAGTCCATATAGACCAACCTCAGCAGGTGAAATAGTGCCATGTCCACGTTCAATTACACGGTCACTTAAAAAGTCACCAACCACCCAAAAATCTGGCTCAACCTGCTTTTTATATTTTTGTGCCTCAAGATCAGCTGGAGTACGTGCTACTCCTGCGATAAGAGGTAATAGATCAATATCTTCAAGCCTGTCTTCATGGGGATCAAAAGGTCCGTAGCCATCAGGTGTTTTACCAACACCTCTACCGAGATTGAATTGGTCGCTTCCAAGGAACCCCTTAAAGACGCCATCCATAAAGGACAGGTCTATGTGCTCAACCCTGTCATAGGCAGCTGCGATATTTTCGATATTCACTCTGTGTGACATTAGTAACGTCCAATGTACCTTATTACAGTGCTTTTTCTAGGATACGTTCGGTCACCTGCTGGATGTTAACTTTATTTGAACCAACCTGCGCCTTAGCTTCCAGGGACATCCTATGCGGAAGAGCATATCGTGCAGCGATATATACTGCATCGCGATCTGCACCAGTTCCCTTGACCATACCAACCGCCGTAGTGAGGCCTGCGAGCACAAACAATAAACGGTTACCATCAGCGCCAATATCTAGCACTCGCTTCTTCTTATCATCATCGCTGTCGTTGCTCCCTTCTTCTCTTCTGCGGAGTGACCTTGTCGTTTCAACGACATTGTGTATGTGCCCCATGACATCGCTGTCATTAACTGTATTCAATCCCTCGTATCCAACGTAGTCCCGTGCAGCTTGGTATCTATCTAGTGATAATGCTGTATGGTCTATTTTTCTCTCGTCTTTACGTTCCGGCTCTTCACCACGGATTCGATGATAGTACATTTCAAGTGCTTTCTGTTGATCGGCTCTTGTTCGTAGCTCAGGAAGTTCAGCGCTTATAGAAAAACGGTCTAATTGAGCTGGAGGCAATGGATATGACCCAAGTCGTGGATCAGTTTCATTCATTGTACCGAATACTGTGCGGTAACCGTTAGCTTGATGGACATTCCCGTTGGGATCGTGGACTTTACCTTCTGCCAAAAATTCCATGAAACCAGACTGAGTACTCGGCATGGCTCGACTCACTTCGTCGAGATGCACGAAATCGGCTAAGAAAATTCCTTTTGGATAGAAGATGGTTTTATAACCGTTACCATCATCGGCTATAACGGTTTCAAGTGTCGGATCAAGTGCACGAGTATTTTCAGTTAACTGGTATCTATACCCTGTTGAATCTGGGATAGCTTCTGCAAGTGCCTCTATGAGTCGAGTTTTATTCGTACCGTGTGTACCGTATAGCAGGCCTGTCGCATGCTCTCCATCAAAACCGCTTGTCAAACACGTTGCGGCGATAATTGTTGGTATGTCAGAATCTGTCGGAAGCACCATCATGTTAGCTATAGATGCTTCAAGCGCCTTACCTGTTTCAATAGTGTCCGTTTTCATCTGGGCACGTACGCCCGCATTTAGTCCTGCTATGTTACTCATATTAATCTCCTTTAAGCTTTCTCAACTTTATTACGGTTTGGAACTAACTTCCTTAAACGTTGCATCATCATCAATAAACTAATCGTCACAAGCCCCGATGCTGCTGTAATCGGCAGCAAGTTATCCTGCTTTGTCTCAGGCCTGGTGAATTCCAACTGACGGCTGCGGCTAACATTGGTCACACTCGAGTCAACGAATGCATCCACGAATCTTTGCTCTAATTCTGCAGTCGTGTCAGCTATTTCAAGATTGTTTGGGTCAAGATTAAGAGCCTCGCTAGAAATACCAGATTCTCTTGGCTCTGAGAACTCAAGAATCTGATAAGTCCCGTCAGGCGTTCCAACAAGCACTTCATCAACAGCGACGTCACCAGTGGCGTTTAGATCTACTCCTGCAGCGCTTACATTACCATCGGTAAAGAGCGTGACACGCCGTGCAGACGTATCATTAGGATTCGCTGTTTCACTAGACTCGAGAGTAATTGCTTGGTCAATACCGTCTGCTATCTCCTCGTCTGTAGGCACAACGTTCGTAACATCAAGGCCACTATCGCTTAACTGCTCAAAGTCACCATCAAAAAGTGTCACGGCAGTACCCTCTCCTGCAACACCGATAACTCGAATGGAACCGACGGAACCGACGGCAGATAGCGTTTGAGCGGCTGACTGCATGGCATCAGCAACTGCTTGCGCGCGAGGCACAAACTGTCCTGTTACTTCATCATAAATGTCTTCTGTGTACGTCATGCCGTCCGTGAGATCAATGACAACGGTATGCGTCGCATTTGGATTAGGAATCTCAATATCATTGGTGATGTCTACTGACACAGACGGCGGTTGTATCACATTTACGGGCTGAGCCGCCATGCCAGCAACACCTAGAGTTAGGCCGGTAGCTCCGACGATTGGTGCACTGTACTTTTTAAGAAACGAAGGACGGCTCTGAGCTGCTTCGTTGGTTGAAACCTCTAAAAGTCTCTGTTGCGTAGACTCAATTCCGCCCAAGTCATCAGTCGTTGTATCTTTACGATTCCTAAGAGCACCAACTCCTAGCACAATCGCAGATCCAATAAGAACACCCGCACCAACATATCCTGCTCTTTCAGGGGTTAAGAGTTCATCCGGCAGCGAAAAATATCGATCCACAAGTGTATGTCGATCTAATACTGGGAGAGGTATCTCACCCGATGTTTGCTGAGGGAGTGAATGAAACGCATTCATAATATTATTGTATCACAGATTTGCATTAAATGCAAGCATTAGCTTTAAATTATGTACCTAGTTATTCAGTTCTTCAGAGGTGATTCGATCAAAGGTAGTAACCTGGATTTTATTACCATTGGTAACAACCTGCATGTCGTCACTGTTGCTGGGTATGTTTTCATTCACCTCTTCAGAAGGTGTATCATTGTCCATCTCCGTTTTTTGAGAATTGTCCTGGAAATAATTATCGGCAACGAAGAAAGAAACTGCCAAAAGACTACCGGCTCCGACCGTATAGGCAGCCGCTCTACCAACTGCTTTCGCGACACGTCTTTTTCCGGGTTTTTTATCGTCAACCTTTTCTTCACTGTCTGCGACTTCTTCTGGTTTATCGTAACTCCTAACATCTACAAGTGGTTTTGAAGTTGCTAGCGCAGCGCCCTGTGCTATAGCGGGAACAGGATTTTCTACATCCTTCGATGTATCAGTCTCTTCGATGCTTTCAGCTCTTGAAGTTTCAATAGGGTCTAAATCTATAGTGTTATCGCTTTTACGGCCAAAAAACCTTCTCAAGCGCTTGAAGATACCGCCTTTGGTTTTTTGACCTTCTGCGTCATTTACAGCGATGTCAGCCATAGTTAGTGGTTCGCTGTCCTCATTGTTTCCATCATCATCTGAATCATCGGCGGGGTTTTCTGGCACGGACGCAGGCTCAACTTCTTCATCATCTGCATTCTCATCAAATAGTCCTCTACCAGCCACGCTCTGAATCCACTCACCGAGTGGTGTGCGAAAGTCGGATATGTCAAGGGGTGCGACTACATCATCGTTGTTTGCCTCTGGTGCATCACTGATCATGTCTTCGTAATTGACAGGCTCGACTTCAACAAGGCCTTTGAGTGCTCGAGAGCCTAGTAGTGGAAGCTTATACGAGTTACCCTCGTTTATAAACTCTGACGAAGTCGTTAGATATTCATCGTTGTAGCCGTAGTCTTGGACGACAGCATCCCGAGAGATGTGTACCTTTTTTTCATCTTCATTTAGACCATAGTAGTGCACAGCACCGTTACTATAGCGCTGCTGAATAATACTCTTGTAGGTCTCGACACTACCTTCATTCATAGATTATATTCTATCACAGAATTGTAATTTATGCAAGTATTAGCGTCTTATTTGTCCTCGGTGAGGACCTTCTTTTTGGGGAAGCTAAAGCCAAACGTGCTACCCTTGCCCTCTTTACTGTTGAAAATAATTGAGCCGCCAGAGGTTACAATGATTTTCTTTGCCATAAACAGACCAATCCCCGTGCCATCTGGGCGGGCTTTACGGGCATTTTCTGCCCGGTAAAACTTCGTAAATAGCTTGTGCTGCTCGTTTTTGGGCACACCGATGCCGCTATCAACGACGGTGAACTCCACACTTTTCGGCGTCTCCTTGAGCGTGACAGTTATTTTTCCGTCTTGCGGTGTGTAATACAGCGCATTATCGACAAAGTTCATGACCACCTGGCGAATTTTCATGTCATCGAGCTCAAGAATTGGGAAGTTTTTCGGCTTTTTGTACGAGAGTGTGATGTTTTTCGCTGCCGCGCCTTCTTCGAGCTGTTTTAGCTCTGACTCGACAAGTTCAGCCAAATCCACCGGCTTGGTCTCAATAATGAATTTACCGGTGCGCAAACGCGAGATATTGAGCAGATCAGATATCAGATACACCATACGCTGTGAGCTAAAATACGCCTGGCCGAGCATTTTCTTCTGCGTGGGCGTAATCTCGCCGGCATCACCTTCAAGCACCATGGAGATATAGCCTTTTATGGACGTAAGTGGCGTGCGCAGCTGGTGCGAGGCCATCGATACGAACTCGTCTTTCGCAACATCAAGTGCTTTGAGCTTTTCGTTATTGTCTTTTAACTCTTTGGTAGCGGTATCAATCTTTCTCTGCAGCGTGACGTTAAACTGCTCAATTTCTTCCAGTTTCAACGCGTTTTCAATGGCTAGCACGAGCTCGTTTGAGATAATTTCAAGCAGTTTTAGGTCTTCAGCGGTGTATATCTCACCTGATTGTTTAGGACCAAGTAACATATAACCGACACCAGCTACTTTCAATGACTCTGTCGTAACAAGCCGGCCGAGTATTTCGATATCGTTATCATTCAAAATTCCTTTGAGAATAAGCTCTTCGCCCGTATCATTTTCGTTGCTCACAGAGTAAATCTTGTGACTCAATTGCGGCGTAATCTGACGGATTTTCTCTAAATTGCCCTCTGATATCTTTTTCTTATCATCAGTCGCAACATAGCGACTTGGGAAATATGCTGTTTCGCGGATATAAAATCCACAATACGATGTTTTGATGTTCTGCTGAATGATGTGGGTGGATTTCTCCAGTATTGACTCAACATCAACATCTGCAACCAGCGTTTCATTGAGCTCATCGAGCAGCTCCTGTGCACTATACGAATCGCGATAAAACAACCTGTTTGTCAGCTTGTCAAAGAATAGCTTCATCGGCCGGAACATGAGACCTGATATGACTGCAAGGGTTGCAAACGCTAGTCGCTGCAGCGCCGTCAAGTTTGTGCCAAGAGTGTCAGTGCCACTGAGGATGAAAATAAGCGCTGAATATGCCAACAGAAGCGCGACAATAGCGCCGACATATGCAGACGCCCTGGCGACGGCCGTTTTTATGTCAAACAGTTGGTGGCGGGCGATGGAGTTTGTGACCAAGAAGATATAAAACAGCGTAAAAATAGGTCCAAGCCAGATGAACGCTGAGGTGCCAAGCAATGGCAAGCCAAGGTTGGAAACTAGAGCCAAAGCGCTGCTTAAAATTGCAGCGTATAGCAGAGATTGGAGGTGCTTTCTATCAACTCCTTTCGACTGCTTCATGTGTCGATAAAGAATGATATAGGATAGACCGAAGTATACCGAGAAATAAAGTGAGTAGATGGTGAACGGAAGAACATTAACGGTAAATAATAAAATGTCTCCGCTATAGTCTACTGAGCTTATCAGCCAGTCGTTCTTCAAAAATAGGGGCAGCGCAAGAATGAGGACCGGTAAAGCCAGTGCTGCGTCGACGACATTATTGGCAGGTTTGTGGGTTTTGAACGTTTTAGCAAACAACAATAAAAAGTACGCCGTGAACATTGGAGCAATGAAGAAAAGCTTGCTTCCGACTGATACTGCCGCTTCTGAACTAGCGGCTAATAGTATGCCGTCTCCGAAAGCCCAGAGAACATTACAGAGAATAGCGGCAACAAACAGCAAGTTCTCACGTGCTTTGAGCGCGCGCGAGAACAGTACAAACACCAACCCGAAGTTGATGAGTGCCACAAAGAACAATATCCAGGATTGCAGAGGTATACTCATAGGGCTTATGGTTATCAGTATGCCACAGAAGTTAGAATATTATTAGTCGTTAAGTTGGCCGTGACTCTGATATTCAGCAGTGGTAAAACCGATTTTCTCAAAAAGTTCGCCGATTTTCTCAACGTCTTCATCTGTTACGCGCTTTGTAAGAGCAAGATCGGGTCGATCAAAGTAGGCGATTGCAGAAACTTCTGCTTCACACCCCCAGATATCGTACTCGTGATGCAGGCCGTGTGGTCCGTAGGAGTACTGTTGCCTTCTTGTCACGATATGCTGATTCGAGGTGTCTTTGCCGATGACCCAGATCAGTTCACCGCCACCGTCAATCACTGCCTGACGCTCAAAGCTGCCTGGCTGACTATCATCGACGATAACTTTACCTGCTAAATCAACGCCATCTACCCCCACTGGTGTCGTGACAGCGCTTACAATCAGTTCTGACTTTTTTAATAAATCTTTGCTTGAGGTAACAAGTGTCACTTTCTTTCCGAAACTTTGGATTTTTTTGCGTGCTTTTTGAGCCTTTTTTTGCCTGACATCATACAGAAGGAACTCTGCCTCAGGGTATGCAACAGCAAGTGTGGTCATTGCGGCCAAGCCTATTGAGCCTCCACCACCGAGAAACCCGATTTTTACATTATTCCTTCCGTTAAAGCGGTCGTTAATGACACTTTCGACTGTTTTCTTTATAAAGTAGGTCGTGCCTGCATGCCCAGTTGTGGTAATAACGTCTGCTTTAATCTTTTTTCCGAACTTTGTAATACCCGGCAAAGTGGCACCGAGGCCAACATACTCTACGCCAAAAGCCCTTTTTGTGAATGATACGGCTTCGTTTATTCGCTTTGTTGCCGCTCGCAGCAGCAAGAGTTTGTTGCGGTAATCTTTTACCATATCGTTAAAAATTGGCACAAAGATCAACACCCCTGATGACGGCTCGCCGGGTGACCCATACATTTCAATCCGGAATGGGGGCAGGCTAATCAGAACGCGGTAGGCATCTGCCACATTGAGATGTCTTAAAGCGGGCAAAAGCTCGTACACTTCCTCCCAAAATTCCGTATTAAATCGTGAGGCGCGTGTCGGAATCAGAAACGCGAATTTCACTCTTTCAATGACACGAGGTGTTTCGTACTCGTCACATAATTCATTCACATACGAACGTGTTCGTACAAGATCATCCTTTATGATGTCGGTCTTTGACTCATCGAGCTTGCTAAGAACTTTAAGTGCGGCATTGCGGTCGTAACGATAAGTGTATGTTTTCTTCATTTGTGTTTGGGCGACTCTTTATAGATAATACACGCGAGACATGAAACACACAAAAAGTTTACTAGCCTGGCAATACATCCGATTTGCAGGCATTCTCACTGTCCTTGTCACGAAGTTTTTGATGCCACTTTTCCGGAAATGTGAGTACGACATCAGTATCGATGGCGTCAACAAAAAAACTTCGCCGATTATCATCGTGGCAAATCATCAAACACTGCTTGATTCCCCGATGGTGTTCGCGGCGATGCCAATCAGAAAAATATGGCACCTCTCGCCGGTAAAATTCATGACTTACGACGTGTACTACAACAGCAAGTATAAGCCGTTCCTCTACAGCACGGGCTGTTATCCGACACACGGTGAAGGGCTCACAGGAGTCGAGGGCGGCGTCTACTACGCAGAGCATGGCTATAGCTCCTTTATTTATCCAGAGGGTCGCCGCACCGACCCAAAAAAGCGAGGCAAAGCCTTTCCGGGTGTTGTCCGCATGCTTGATAGAGTGCCAAATGCACAGCTTTTACTTTGTTTTATCGACTGGGAGCCTCGCACGAGTCGCTTTTCTCGTCCAAAAGTACGCGTTATTTGGCGTCTTGCAGACGAAACTGTTGATCGAACTGATCCCGAGGCAATTATGAATAAAATTTATGCTTTAGGTACGGTAGAATAAGAGTATGGCTAAAATTGCAATCATTGAAGACGACCTGGCTATTAGCCAGATGTACCGGGTGAAGTTCGAGGGTGAAGGATACACTGTCGATACTGCAGAAAACGGCATCTTGGGTCTCAAGCTTGTTGAGGACATGAAGCCGGATATCGTACTACTCGATCTGATGATGCCTGAGATGGATGGCGAAGAAATGCTCAAAAAACTACGTGACACCGACTGGGGCAAAGATATCAAGGTGATTATCCTTACAAACGTTGGTGAAAGCGAAGCACCGCCAAGCATAAAAGAGCTTGGTGTGGAGGCGTTCATTCTTAAGGCAAATATGACTCCTCGGCAAGTCGCTGAACTTGTCAAAGAACATCTCTAAGCTAGCGAGCGCAAACAACGGGCAATAGCGTATACTTTAGCGGTATGGTTGGAACTTCGTTTACCTTTAATTCGACTCAGTGGTCAGATGATCGCCGCATGTGCACGTTTACGTATGATTTACACACCGATGAGCAGCAATTTACGTTGAACGAAACTATTACGTTCCCCGAGGAAATGCATGACACGCCACTCGTGCAGCGACTGACTCGAGCACTCCACTTGGCACTCGGCATTAGTTACTACAAATCGTTTGTGTCACCGCGGATCAGCCATCCGTATGCAATGGACGATAGTGAAGCTGCATTCTGGAATAGCGTCTATGTGAACGGGCTCGGCGAATTTTTGCTTAAGAATAATTTGAATGCAGACGTGCTAGCTCGTTTTGAAGCGCAAGATGGCATTACCCTTCCCGATGCAACAGCGAAGCTCGACGTATCGAAAGCCCTCCTCGGGATTGGCGGAGGTAAAGATTCGATTGTTGCCGGAGAGCTACTGAAATCACTGGATATCGATCTTACTGGCTTCGTACTTGCTACCGGCGAGCAGCGTGGCCAAACAGAATCAGTCGCTCGTGTCATGGGGATCGACTTGCATGCAATCGAGCGACGAATTGACCGGCAGATTATTGAGATAAATACCCTTGAGGGCGCTTACAACGGACACGTGCCGATATCGCTTATTTTTGCATTGTGCGGATGCATGCTGGCAGCACAATCTGGCAGCGGAAATGTGGTCGTTGCGAATGAAGCAAGTGCAAGCCTCCCGCAAGCGATGCATGATGGGCAACCGATTAATCATCAGTGGAGTAAGTCGCTTGAATTCGAACGATTGTTCCAGGAATTTATCACTACTCAAATAGCAAATGACCTGCATTATTTTAGTGCGATTCGGCCGCTTACCTCTCTCGGCGTTATGCAGATTTTCTCTGAATATAAGCAGTATTTTGATGTATTCACTAGTGACAATAGTCTTTTCAAGCTCGAACCCGGTGAGCGTGATCATCCCCGATGGTCACTTGATAGCCCAAAGAGTCTGAGTAGCTACATATTGCTGGCACCGTTTGTGAGCGATGATGAGCTCATACATATTTTTGGCCGGAATTTCCTCGACGAAGACAGACTACAGGAGCTATTTATTTCCCTACTTGGTCGATCGAGTCGCCAAGTGCTTGACTGCGTTGGTACACCAGACGAATTACTCTTCAGTTTGCAGCTGCTTGAGCGCGATGGACGATTTACAGATAGCGCACTGATGAAGCGTGCTCGGGATGAAGGGTTGTTTAAGGACATTAGTAAAGTTGGCATGCAGCCGAAGCTGCTTGATGAGCAGGCGTTTCCTGAGAGTATTGCTGACGCATTAACTCAACGTATCGAAAACATGGTGGAAAATGATGTTTAGCTTACCGTTTTTTGACAACAAGAAAGTTATTTTTATTGGACGAGGTAAAGAATGGCTGAGTTTTGAGCAATTCGCAAAAACGTATTTACAGCTTGCATCCATAGAGTCAGTGTTCATTGATGACGACAATAAACAGCGCACGATCGATGAATTGCAAGAAAAATCTGATGACGGAGCAATTATCGTTAAAACGGCTGGCTATCCAGGTAGTGGCCTGCCCTTTCCTTACACGACGCCGACGCGTGTGTTTTTTGACTGCGTCACGCAGCTAGGTGCGACAACAATCGGCGTGACTGGAACGAAAGGAAAAACAACCACTTCTTCGCTGATCGCACATATCCTGAAAACTGCACAAATTGGTAATATCCGATTATGCGGCAATATCGGTGATCCGATGCTCGATGCTCTCGAAGATGCAACGAAAAACAGTATATTCGTTGTAGAGCTTTCGAGTTTTCAGCTCACAGAATTACGCACCAGTCCAAACGTCGCGGTGCTCACAAATCTATTTCACGATCACATTGACTATCACGGTGACAAAGAGACCTATTGGGAAGCGAAGCACAATATCATGCGGTTCATGGACAAAAATGGCGTGTTTATCTATAACCCGCAGGTCGCCGAAGCTGCTGAGCAATGGGTAAGTGAAAGCCCCGCACGCTGCATTGCAATTGACCAAGAAGAGCCGGTACCGATTTTTGCGAAGGCGAAGTTAATCGGCGATCACAACCGCATAAATTACCTTATGGCCCGTGAGGTCACGCGATTATTCGACGTAGCTGGTGATGTCACCCAGCAAGCCCTACTGAGCTTCGAACCAGTTCGTCACCGACTGCAAACGGTTCGTGAAGTGAATGGCGTGACCTTTGTCGATGACGCAATCGGCTCAAATCCTGAAGCGACCGTTGCTGGTCTGCACGCTCTCATCAAAAACCAAGCACCGATTGGCTGCGTTTTCTTGGGTGGGAACGATCGCGGGTACGATTTTTCAGAACTGGTAAAATTGCTCTACCGTGTCGGCGTGCCAAAACTTGTCTTATTCCCAGACACTGGTGAGATTATTAAGAATCAACTACCAGAAACATACAAGCCCGATATTTTCGAAACTCGTGATATGGAAGAGGCGGTCAAATGGGCTGCTAAAGAAACGCCTAGTGGCAGTATTTGCCTATTGTCGACCGCCGCACCAAGCACTGTCATATGGTCAAGCTTCGAAGAAAAGGGCGCTCTATTTCAGGAAGCGGTAAATAATCTGTCAACGTTCTAAATATCTTAAAAAGAAACACGCAATGGGTTACTCGACCGTATTGCGTGCAGCTGTGATGACGTTCTCGAATAAAGCGGCAACGGTAAGAGGTCCTACGCCGCCTTTTATCGGTGTCATCGTGACGGCGGGCATCTCACGAACATCCTGAGCAACATCACCAACGAGTCCGTTGCTGTCGGTGGCAACACCGGCATCAACGATAACTGCATCGGCCTTCACCATATCAGCCGTGATTAGCCCAGGAACGCCAGTGGCAGAAATAATGACGTCAGCAGTCTGCAGCATATCTTCGATGTCTGAAGTAGATTTATCAACTACTGTTGGATTCAGGTCAGATGAACGCAGTAACTTTTCTAATGGCTTACCAACTAAGCGACCATTGCCGACGATAACAATATTCTTGCCGCGCAAATCAATGTTGTAGCCGGCAAGTAGCCAGTTAATTGCCATTGGTGTCGGAGCGTCAAAGTCTGTTTTGCTTGCAAGCCCGTCAACGTCTTTATGAGCCACTACACTGTTAAGGATCTCATCTGTTTGCGTCCTATCAGGCAATGGAATCTGGACGATAATACCGTGCATTGATTCGTCGTCATTGAGTTTCTTTATTAGCTCAGATGCTTCAGTCTGCTGTATATCATGTACTACTACCTCAACCTGAATGTCCTCACCGTATCCCTGCTTGATGCGCATATAACTGTCGACGATTGGATCAGGATTGGTACGGATAATTGCCAACTTCGGCACGATATTCCACTGCTGGCGCAACCCACGAACGGCCTTCGCCTGGCGTTCTTTGATAAATCCAGCGAGCTCAGCACCGTTCAGTTCACGTTTCATATCGTCCTATTCTAGCATTCTTCTCTGTTTCTATGCTAAAATTAGCCAACCACGCGCCTGTGGTGAAATGGATATCACAATGGTCTTCGGAACCATTATTCGGGGTTCGAATCCCTGCGGGCGCACCACATTAATCGACCAAGGGGTCGATTTTAATTTTTCTGGGGGCCTGGAAAGAATGCGTTAGTTTGCTTTTTATACTGCTCGTACTCTTTATCACCTTCGTAACGTTTTTCGAGCATCGGAATTCCTGAAATTCCGATTATCAAGTAGGTGATGGTTAGCGGGCCAATGACAGCAAGGTACCAAAAGTCATACGGCAACGTCAGCAGCAAGAAGCCCCACCAAAGCGACACCTCGCCAAAATAGTTCGGATGGCGGGTGTATTTCCACAGTCCACTGCGCATAATTGAATTCTTCTTTGATTTCGTAAATAGAATAAATCGGCGAAGCTGATAATCACCAACCGCTTCAAAGAAAAATCCTGTTGCCCAAATTGCCAAGCCAAGCCAGTTATACCACGACATTTCATTGTTGAGACCATTGAAAAAGAAAATAATCGGCGCCGCAACAAGTAGCATAAACGCGCCTTGCGATAAAAACACGTTTGTAAAAGCTTGCAGCCGTTTATACTTCCAGCCTTCGCGCATTTGCACATATCTTTTATCTTCTTTGCTTTTCTTATGACGGTCGGCAATGTGCATTGCGAGTCGCAAGCCCCAAGCCGTGACAGTCAGTAGTATCAACGTTGTTTTCAAAGATGATTCGGCGCTGGTATACACAAAAAGGCTCCAGGCAATCGTTACGAAGCCGAGGCCCCAGGCGATATCAGCGATGTCGTTGCGTTCCCGCAGTTGCGCAACCACATACCACGCAGTCATGTAAACAAGTACGGCGCCGGCAGCGACAAGGATTAGCTCACCCATTGCGCAATATAATACCCTATGGTTGCGACAGACGACGTGAGGACAACACCCCAGGCGATATCAATTGGAACGATTGGAAACGGCCAGTTTTTGATGACCGCCAAGTTAGTCAGTTCATACGTCGCATAGGCAAGCCCACCAAACAATGCACCGTTTAACGCAGCTTTTCCGACCGAGCCTTCTTCGATAGCTGGCAGCACTGCAAAGTAAATGATCCCGAAGATGTAGAACAGATAGAACACACCAGCTGCAGACCAATTTGGCGTCTTTGCTAGGAACGAGCCGAGATATTTGTCATAAATACCCTTCCCGATAACCCCTAGCCAGAGCAGATCAACCAGAAAGAACACTGGCACCGTTAATAGATAGGTGTAGATTATTTGTGTCGTTGTAAGCATAGGCTTATCCTACAAGCTGCCTTATAAAAAAATTGTGAAAAATATTGCAGTTTACAGCAGTTGCGGCTGAGGCGATGACGGGTTATGATGATGGAAGCATAAGAAGGAGCAACCATGAAACATCGAAGCGTCGCAGCCGTCATTGTATTAACCCTAGTCACATTCGGCATTTACGGCATTGTCTGGCAAGTAAAGACGAAAAATGAAATGAACCGCCTCGGCGCAAATATCCCAACGGCATGGCTCATCATCGTTCCAATCGCTAACATCTACTGGCTTTGGAAGTACTGTGAAGGTGTCGAGAAAGTGACCAATCAGAAAGTTTCCGGCATTCTTGCCTTTGTCTTGTTTTGGCTCGTTGGTATTGTCGGTATGGCAATTGTTCAAAATGAGTTCAATCAAGTTGGAGAAGGTCAACCCCAGGCAATGCAACCGCAAGGCGCCCCTGCTCCAACCCAACCAGCTGAACCAGCAGTGGCTGCCACAACGCCTGCAGACACGCAGCCGACTGATCAACAGCCACAAGCGTAGTTATGACGCAGCGAAACAGCACTGACGTTGCTCTGTACACGGTCTTGACGCTCAGTATTTACTTGCTTTTTTGGCTGAACGACATCAGAAATGAGATAAATGAACAGGCAGAAGACAGCACCATCCCGACTATGTGGTGGTTTATCGTGCCATTTGGATCCTTCTGGTGGATGTGGCATTTTTCTAGGGAGCTCGAGCGCGTGAGCGAGCAGCGCATCGCCTATACTGATACGTTTCTATTGTTTTTACTGCTTTCTTTAGGTGGAAACCTTTTCTTTCAATTCAGCTCGTATTTTGACTCTTTCAGCTCGTTCATCTCGGTGTTTGTGATTGAAGCAGTGTTGAGCACTACGCTGCTTGCTATCTTTCCGTACGTCACGCAAAACCGAATCAACGCACTTTCTGGCGATTCGCAGACTTGATTTTTTGCCTCAACAGAGGTAGAATTGCATTTACGTTTCGTAAAAACGAGGCGGGCCATTAGCTCAGCTGGTTAGAGCATCGGCCTCTTAAGCCGAGTGTCCTGGGTTCGAGTCCCAGATGGCCCTCCAATCAAATAAGCTCCCTCGTGGGGCTTTTCTGATTGGAACTATTAACTAGGCTTGAACCCAGGTGTCCTGGGTGAAAACTGCCAGTGGAAGTTTGCAAGGAAATCTTCACCTGAAAGTTTGCTTTCATGGCAGAAGTTTCGGGGTCGCCAAAGGTGACCGAGTCCCAGACGGCCCTTCTTGCAAAAAAGCTCCTTGGAGACAAGGAGCTTTTTGTAATTTGACGCGAAACTATTTTTTGCTAGCGTCCATATTTTCTTTCAGGAGCCAGCCACTGCCAGCAGTCATAACTGCTGATCCAAGAAGGCTAAGCCAGTAGCCAATATCGATGCTAACGACACCAATGCCATCTGTATCAGGGTAATCGATAAGCACCATGAGAAAAGCCAGCGCACTCACGCCAACCGCAAGATACAGCATATTCTTCTTGTCTTGGTTGAACACATTCAGCCCTGCAATCACTGCAACTGCAAGCAAGATAACTGGGAATACACCATTGGCGTCAAATCCATTCGCCGAGTAGTTCAGTGCGCTGCCAAATAGTCCTCCGCCGTCTCCTACATCAACTGATACCCATGGTAAAAACATACCGATGAGTAATGCAATCGCACCACCAACAAGCAGCATTAGTTTTTTGTCTTTTTTTACATCTTCGAGCGCCTTTGCAGCGTCAAATCCTTGTTTCTTCGCCATACGTGTCCTCCTCAAGACCTTATGGACTGATTGTACCCCGCTTTTTCACTTGAAAGCAAGCTAGTCTCTTACGAGCAGGCGCCGAAGGTTAGCAATGAGGTACAGTGAGCCAGTAATCACTTTCACGCCTTCTTTACGCTGCAATGCCTTTAGGGCAGCGTTTTGGTCCTCAAAAATTTCTACATTACTTATGCCGTGCTTCTGTGCGCTCTTGGCGAGATCTCTGGGATCAGTTGCACTAAACGGGGCATCTTGCACGCCTTGAAAGCACGTGACAAGCAATGATGCGCACAGTGGCTGCAGCACCTCCATCACGCCATCCATATCTTTTCCTTGCTTCATAGCAATCAAAAAGTGAGCCTGTTTGCCTGGAAATTTTGCCTTAAAACTTTCCGCAAACACTTGCATCTTTTGCTGATTATGCGCGCCGTCGAGGATGAGTGGCCCATTGTGAGTCTCGATTAGCTCCATTCGGCCGGGCACCTTTAGCTGCTTCGTGTCAAACAAAACGAGTTCAAACCCATCACGATCAGCTATGTGCTGACAAGCTGCTTTCGCGAGTGCGAGATTACGCTGCTGAAACAGTTCAACGTTAGCATTACCGTCGAGTTTTTGTGGCTCGATTACGTGCAGCGTTGCATCAACATTTTCCGCGCGTGACCAAAACACATCTAACACCTCTTCTGGCTGCTGATGAGTGAAGGCCACGTTGCCTGAGTGCATAATGCCGGCTTTCTGGCGTGCTATCTCCGGCAACGTTATACCAAGGATCTCTGTATGATCGAACCCAATATCAGTGAGCACACACACTTTGTCCGCTCTTGAAACGACATTGGTGCTATCAAGTTTGCCGCCCAGACCAGTTTCTAAAACCACATAATCAACAGCCTCATGCATGCTCACCCAAAGTACGAACACAATAAACAACTCAAAATAGCTGGGTTTTTCTTTGTCGATATCAATGAGCCGCAAAAACTTGTTGAGATACTCGCAGAATAGGTCCTCATTGATCGGCTGCCCTTCGATTTGCAGACGCTCACGAACATCAGACAGGTGGGGTGATACGGTGAGCACCGTTTTCTTACCACTTGCTCGTAGAAATGCGTCAACATAATACGCTGTCGATGTTTTACCAGATGTTCCCGCAATGTGCACCGCGCGCACCTTCTCGTGCGGATTACCGACGGCTTTTAGTAGCGGCCACATACGATCAAGCGTCAACCCATCGCTCATATAGAGTTTTGAATTCGGCAAAAGGCTTCGAAAAAATTCTTCCGCTTCGGCAACTGTGCTTATCGATGACGCCATGATGTTCCTATAACAGGGGTGCTGTTATGCGGGCGATACTCTCAAGTAGTTTTTTTCGAAATGGACGCTCAGCCCAGATTTTTTCTGTAATGTGACGCGATTTCTTCAGATATGCTTGTTCAATAGCTGCCAGTTCCTGTACTTCTTTGTGGCCATAGACGATGACGTTAAGCTCTAAATCAAGTGCAAACGAGCGAACATCAAGATTGCTCGAGCCGATAACGGCAATACTGTCATCAATAATCAACTGTTTGTTATGTAAAAAAGCTGGCTTTTTATAATGATAAATATGCACCCCTGCGCTGAGAAGCTCTTCATAAAAAGAGCGTTGAGCATAGCCAGCTAAGGTTTTGTCGATGATTTCTGAGTTAATTAATGTCACTTCAACACCTCGCTGAGCGGCAGTTGTTAGTGCGTCTAGAAACGCATCATCGGGGATAAAATACGGGACCACGATACCAATTCGCTCACGCGCTGCATAAATCATCGAGGTGTAGAAGCGCAGATTGTTTTCCTCAATGTGGCTCGGACCACTTGGCAAAACCTGCAATAGTGCATCACCCGCCTTATCCGGCAGATCATCGTCTTCAACTAATTCTAGGAGTGGATCCTGTGTCTCCTGATACCAGTCTGCACGGAACACATTGTTGAGCTGCCATACTGCTGGTCCAGCAATCTGCGCTGTCAACTCTTCATATCGTAAATCATCACCGCGATGATAACTATCGCGAATGATATTCTGCGATCCGGTAAAGGCAACCTCACCATCGATGACAATGATTTTCCTATGATTGCGCAGATCGGGACGTGTGAAGTCTTTCCCGGGCAGCAAAGACAGCGGAATCATATGTCGCACTTCGATATTGTTTCTACTAAAGAACGTGATCATGTCCTTATAACCTGGGTAACGGCGACAGACGAGCTTATCGATGAGCACCCGCACTTTTACGCCACGCGCACTTGCATGCCCAAGCGCCTTGAATACTGGCTCGGTTGCCGTATCTTTCGTCATGATGAAATATTCGAGATGAATGTACTTCTGAGCTTTTCCGATTTCGTTAGCAATAGTCTCAAGACTTTGCTTGTAGCCGGTGACGAAAGTGATGTCATTGCCGGCCATTGGCGGCAAACCGCCCAGCTGCGTCGCGAGATGGCTCAACGTCTTGGCACTATCACTATCGGGTTCAGCAATAACGCCCTTGCTACCACGCAAATCGTCAAGTTCTTTACGCGTCAGTCGATCTGTTTCACGCTGACGGGCGCGGCGCACCTTCGGCAATTTTGGGTCGGCAAACATAAAAAACAGTAGGCTGCCAATACTCGGAAGTAGCATGACTAAAAGCAGCCACGCGTTCGCTGCCGCTAACGTCCGCCCGCGACGCGGCACAATATAGAGCATCACAAGGCGAATCATCCATTCAAAACCAAACCAGAAATAAAGGGCAATTTGCCACGTATTCGATGCTGCTTCTTCCACTTATGTACTCCCTTTAGGATGCAATCCCAAGCCTACCATGACTTCACCTGAAATAGCTACCTCAGGAATTCTTCTTGCGATGTTTCGACGTACCACTACCCAGCTGACGTGGCTGTTTGTTGGCTTGTGCGGTGCGGTGCTTCTCTGCCTCTTCGATTGTTCGTGACAGCACATCAACGACCGTTCGTGCATGCTCAATACTCATACCGACTCGAGCGGCGGCAACTGGCTGCCCATTTACGCCAGCTCCCTGCATGAAATTCATAATGACGCCGTAATTATTGACCATCACTTGCAGCAAATCCGTGTATACAACAGGTTGTGACGCCGCATTCGCATGCTGAACACTGTCGATAATGACGTTGCCGATATCGTCACTAGAAAACACACTCTCCAGCGACTGCATGCCGTGATAGCCAGCGAGCTTCCAAAGTTTATCAGCCGTTTCATCGCTTACGTCAAAATGCTGGATGAGCAAGAATAAGATGTCCTCACTTGGTCGCTCGACACCATTTTCATAGGCTTTGAGCGTCGATTCTTGAATCTCAACCGCACCAGACACCTCAGCCGGCGTGCGCGACTGCTGGGCACGAAGTTGCTTCAGTGCTTGACCGAAGTCAGCATATGGCGTTTTATTACTTGAATTACTTCCCATGTAGACTCCTATTTTACCGCAGCCATCCCTGTCATAACAAGCCAATTCACGCTATACTGCATGTTCATATGAGCACACAGATCCAGACGAACGTTGCGCTAGCACCGTATACCAGTTTTGGCGTGGGCGGTAATGCAGAAAAGTTTGCCAATCCGCAATCCGCAGATGAACTCATCACCCTGCTCAAAGAACACCGCAGCGAGCAGATTTCGCTACTTGGCTATGGTAGCAATGCGCTTATTTCTGATGAAGGGGTGCCCGGGTTAACGATATTGCTGCGAAGCTCACATATCGAAGTTAACGGCGATGAAATTATCGCAGATAGCGGCGTATGGTGGGATGACGTCGTAACGACAGCCATAAAGAATGACCTGTGGGGCATCGAGTTGCTTAGCAAAGTACCAGGTAGCCTCGGAGCCGCTTTGTATATCAACATTGCTGCGTACGGTCAAACAATCGGGCCTCGCGTCAAGTGGATCGATGTGTGGGACAGTGACACGCATGAGGTCCGCAGACTTGAAGCAAGCGCACTGACATGGTCATACAAGCAGTCGGTATTCCAGCAACCAGAAATGAAAAAATTGCTTATCGTCCGAGCGTGCCTTCACCTGTCACGCCAAAAAACTGATGAACTAACGTATCAAAAAGCACTCGACATCGCCGAAGAAAAACACCTCAACCCAGATGATTTGGTAGAGCGACGCGACATTGTCATAGAAGCGCGCAGACGCGCAGGCTCGTTATGGCATCCAAGTGACACATCAGCGCGCACTGCAGGTTCGTTTTTCCGTAATCCGCTCGTTACTGCCGAGCAGGCGGATGCAATTATCGCTCACGACGAATCGGGACTTGCAGCCGACGTCATTCGCAAGATGAACCAAGCGCATGGCGGTGATGCACTACGCGTATCGGCCGCTCACGTTATGCTTGCTGCCGGGTTTCAGCGCGGTCAAATACTACATGATCACGTTCGTCTGCATGAGAAAAACCTCCTGAAACTTGAGACATTGCCGGGCGCAAAAGCCAGAGAAGTATATGAAGCGATGCGGCACATCCAAAAACAGGTCAAGGATACCCTCGGTATCGACCTTGAGCCAGAAGTGAAGTTGCTTGGGAAGTTCTAGCATGAGAAAAGTATGGGAACAGACGCTCTCTCATATTCGTCAGCACTACCAGGCGATTTTCGTGCTTATCATGGCGACGTTTTTCATTCTTCTCGCTGCAAATTTTGTCATTGTTGGCCGCGAAAACTCCCGTGTATTTAGTCTCTCTGAGAGTGACGGCATTGCTGCACTAGACGACATCCGCATCGGTATCGTATTCGGCGGCGGTGTGCACTATGGACAGCCATTGCCACTGCTGACAGACCGGCTCGAAACAGCAAAGAAGCTGCTCGATAACGGAACGGTAGACAAGCTCTTACTCTCAGGTGATAACCGAGAGGTGAGCTACAATGAGCCGCTTGCGATGATGGATTATCTCATTGATAGGTTGCAAGTTGACCCATCCAAGCTTCAACCGGATTTCGCCGGACGAAGCACCTATGAAACATGCGAACGCGCTAAAAAAGTATTTAGCATTGACCGCGCCATATTGATTACCGAGTCAACCCACCTCCCACGCGCCATTTATTTATGCCGCCACTTCGACATTAACGCGTTCGGCGTAAGTAGCGATGGAGAATCATCGTCCGGACCAAAAGTCGGCCAGTGTTGGCGTGAAGTCTGGGCCCGCTCGAAAGCCATTTTCAACGCATACGTTATCGGCGAAGACACGGTTTTAGGCGAGCAGATTGAGCTTTAGATAAGTACTTTGAAAACCGGCAGCGGTGGTCTAAAACGTAAATCAAGCTGGTCAGTATCCGTGTCTCTTATTGCGGAAAGTCCAAGATGCGAGAAGTCTTGCTCTGGGTTACCGACTGTATATTCTTGGCCACCTTCGCCTTCAACCAGGTCAAAATAAAAACTTCCGTCTAAACCGCCTCTGCCGAACCCATCAATTTGCCCAGCTCGACAAAGAGTATTTACTAAATCCCGCTTAGACTGGTCTAACTCGCTCGCCTCAGGACGGATGCCAACAGGTACGACACCGAATGAACACCCCGTTAGGGATATCGGAAATTGAATAGTATCCGCTATTTCTATCCTGGGCGATCCGGACGTGAAAAAATCTGCTCGAAGATAAAACCCATCATTCACCTCAATGTATAGAGGATAGTGGCGCAGGTATCTACTAAATCCTCCCATCGAAGAAGGTTTCCACATAAAATGCTTCGTCAGGGGTTCAAGCTCTACCTGAGCTATTTCTTCTGCTGGATTAGCCATGCAAGAAGGATAGATCTAATTAATGACCGATGCAAGCGTGAGCAGAATCGCGCTAAAACAAGTAGCTAGTTAGGTAATGGGAAGTCTTTGGTAAATTTCGTGATTTCTTTGTGGAGGTTCTTCAAATGCTTTTCATCGTCAGCGTGCTGCACTGCTTCGTCGATCCAGGCCGCGATCTGCTTCATTTCTTCTTCCGCCATGCCACGGGTGGTGAGCGCAGGCGTGCCAAGACGAATGCCTGACGGGTCAAAAGGGCTGCGCGGATCAAATGGAATGGTGTTTTTATTGACCGTAATGCCGGCTGTGCTTAGCGCTGATTCGGCTTCACGCCCCGAAAGACCCTTGCTATTCATGTCAACAACCATAAGGTGCGTATCGGTTCCACCAGTAACGAGCTCAAAGCCTCTCGCTAGTAATTCTTCACTAAGCACTTTGGCGTTCTTGGCTACCTGATGACCGTACTCTTTGAACTCTGGCTGCAAGGCCTGCTTCAACATCACCGCGATACCGGCTGTCTGGTGGTTGTGCGGACCACCCTGCAAGCCAGGAATGATTGCGCGGTCAAGCAGCGTCGGGATATTCTCCTTAGTTTTCTCAACTTTTTTAAGCGGCGTCGAAGGGTTGCCATTGGCAAGAAGCAATGCACCGCGCGGGCCACGCAGCCCTTTGTGCGTCGTGCTCATCACGACATCAGCGATGCCAACCGGCGACGGATGATCGCCGCTCACCACTAAGGCGCTGATGTGTGAAATGTCGGCCAACAAGAACGAACCTACTTCGTCGGCTATTTCTCTCAGTTTTTGCCAATCAACAATGCGAGGGTACGCAGTGTAGCCACCAACAATAAGCTTCGGCTTATGCTCACGTGCCATCTTTGCTACTTCTTCATAGTCGATAAATCCGCTTTTATCTGTCTGATACTGCACCGAGTTATAAAGCGTCCCCGAAAAGTTCACTTTCAGTCCGTGTGTCATATGGCCGCCATAGAATAAATGCAATCCAAGCACGGTGTCGCCTGGTTCGAGCAAGGCAAAATACACCGCCTGATTAGCTGGTGAGCCTGAGTAGGCCTGCACGTTGGCGTGATCAACTCCGAACAGTTCTTTTGCTCTGGCAATCGCAATGCGCTCGACTTCATCAACAAATTCACAGCCGCCGTAATAACGGCCTCCCGGGTAGCCCTCAGAATATTTGTCAGTTAACCGACTGCCCAATACATCAAGTACGGCCTGTGAGGTGTGATTCTCGCTTGGAATCATTTCCAGGCCATCTGCCTGCCTTTTGGCCTCTTTTTTTGCTAACTCTTGGATTTCTTCATCTTTGATGAATGGAAAATCTTTCATAGTGTAACCCTCTCGTTTTCAGCATTAGTTCACTTCTACTTTGTAGCTAATTGCAAATTTCTTGCAATTAGAATTGTCTTGAAAGTATACGTGAAGCTAGATCATGGGGTTCAGTATACGCCAGCTGTTTCTATGCTCCTAGCGTAGAAAACACAATGAAACTTACAATATATGCATTTCGTGATATATTTTTGCATAATTATCGTTTATTTAGTGCTATACTTGTTGCTTATGGATACAAAAGACACTTCTCAAACTAATGCCCGCCTTGGCGGTCTGATATCAGAAATTCGACAGATTCGTGGACTAACTCAGAGTGAGTTTGCTCGTCAACTTGGCACCTCTCAATCAGCTGTTAACCGCATTGAAAAAGGCAAGCAGAACTTGTCTTTGGATATGCTTGGACGCATTAGCGAAGTCTTGGAAAAACCCCTCATTGCTGTTGGCAATCAAGGAGTTAACCTCAAGATAGAAGGCGGGCGTGAACTCTCTGGTGAGATTACTCTTAAGACCAGCAAAAATGCCGCCGTTGGATTGCTCTGCGCAAGCCTCCTTAACCACGGCAAGACGACGTTCAAAAATTTTCCACGTATCGAAGAAGTATTTCGTATCATTGAAGTGCTTGAGAGCATCGGCGTCAAAGTGCGCTGGCTGCCTGGCAACGACTTAGAAATCAAGCGGCCGGTAAAACTAAAGATGGATCAGCTTGACGGTAAAGCAGCGCGAAAAACGCGCTCAGTACTCATGATGATTGGTCCGCTGGCAAAAGAACTATCGGATTTCAAAATTCCCTACGCTGGTGGTTGTAAATTAGGTGAACGCTCGGTCAAACCACACCTGTATGGACTCGAGGAATTCGGCGTTGATATCGTCGCCAAGGATCGCTACTACCATGTGCAGACGAACTATCAACAGCCAGAGCATCTCGTCATGTACGAATCAGGCGATACGGTTACCGAAAACGTTCTTATGGCAGCCGCATATACGCAAAAAACGACACTGCAGTTTGCGAGTGCAAACTATATGGTGCAGGACGTTTGTGGCTACCTGGAAGCACTTGGCGTGAAAATCGAGGGTCGCGGCAACACAACCATGACTATTCACGGCGTCAAAAAACAGATAAAAAAAGATATTGTGTACGCGCCGGCAGAAGATCCGATCGAAGCAATGTTCTTTGTCTCAACGGCTTTGACAACCAATTCTGAAATAACTATCAAGCGCGTGCCGATTGATTTTATGGCACTCGAGCTCCTAAAGCTGGAAAAGATGGGTGCTCGCTTTACCATCAGCAAACGCTACAAAGCTAAGAATGGCTTTACTGACCTGGTTGATGTGACCGTGCACAAGCATGATGGCCAACTCAAAGCGCCAACCGGAAAAGTCTATTCACGGCCTTACCCGGGTCTCAACATGGATAACTTGCCTTACTTCGTCCCTATTGCGGCGGTAAGCCGCGGCCGCACCCTGATCCATGACTGGTCATTTGAGAACCGCGCAATTTACTACACCGAGCTCACCAAAATCGGAGCGAATATTGACTTAGCCGATCGTCACCGCGTCTATATTTCTGGACCGACATCGTTCAGGGCAGCCGACCTTGCGTGCCCTCCAGCGCTCAGGCCAGCAAGCTTACTGCTTATTGGTATGATGGCTGCCAAAGGCACATCTATGCTGCGAAATGTCTACACGATTAACCGCGGTTATGAGGATATTGCCAAGCGCCTTAACTCACTCGGCGCAAATATCGAAGTGGTGCACGATCTTTAAGCATCAGCTTGCAGGCGAGCAATAATTTCCTTGATCTGCGCTTCTATGTCTCCGGCGCCATCGACTTTGATAACGCTATATCCCTCGTTCTCAAAAGATACGTAGTCACGCGTAAATCTATCAAAGTGCTCTGACGGCACGTCGTGCCCTCCGCCCGCGGCGCGCTCTGCTACGCGCTGCTTTGCTAGTTCTGCGTCAATCTCCACCTCAACGACAAGAAGCGGCAGTGATTTACCGTGTTGCTTGGCATGATTGGTAAGATTACGAATCGTTTTCTGAAACCCATCAAGATTGGTAAACGCTTGATTCCAGATGATAATCTGATTATTTTCAATCCCCTCGTGAGCTTGCCGGCGCAAAAATCGGTATGGGTAGAATTTTTCATCAACCCCTTCAGAACGCAGCTCCTCGACCATCGTTTTGTACGACTGACTTTCATAATCAATCGCATCAGGGTCAAGGACAACGCAAGCAGCAATACCGAGTCGTTCAGCAAGAATCTCGGTAACATACGATTTGCCACTGCCTGGTATGCCGCGCACTAAAATAAGGTATGGTTTCGTCATAATTACCATTAAATAGTACCATTGCCTGTGCTAAAGTACCTGCTAGACTAACCAAAACGGAAGCATTATGATTGAAGACGCTTTTTTCACAGATCAAGTCGCTCGTTCTTTACTGCTCGGGATGCTCGGCTTTCTTTTAGCCATGACCCTGACGCCAATCTATACCTACTTCGCCTACCGTTACGGATTCTGGAAGAAAAAGCGCACACATGACGCGCAAGGCAAAGAGCTAAAAGTCATGAAGAAGCTCAGCGTGCGCAAGCGGCGCGTCCCGACGATGGCTGGCGTTATCATGCTCGTTTCTGCAGTATTTATTACGCTACTCTTCAACCTAAGTCGCGAGCAAACGTGGCTACCGCTTGCAGCACTTGTTGGCGGCGGAATAGTCGGCTTGCTTGATGACATCATCAACGTTCGCGGCGATGGCACGGGCGTGGCTGGACTGCGAGCGCCGATTAAATTCTTTATGATAACGGCCGTCGCCAGTGCAGCTGCGTGGTTTTTCTATTACAAACTTGGCTATACCACGGTTCACGTCGCATATCTCGGCGACGTGAGTTTAGGTGTGTTTATCATTCCACTCTTTATCCTTGCCGTTGTTAGTACTGGTAATGCGGTGAATATCAGTGATGGACTCGACGGGCTGGCGGGTGGTCTACTACTGACAGCATATGGCGCTTTTGGGCTCATTGCACTGCTGCAAGGTAACTACGGTATCGCTGGCTTTTGCTTCACTGTTTGCGGCACCTTGCTTAGCTACATGTGGTTCAACATCCCCCCTGCTCGCTTTTTCATGGGCGACGTTGGATCGTTTTCGCTCGGCACGGCTCTCGGCGTCGTGGCAATGCTAACGGATACGCTCGTGTTGCTGCCGATCATCGGCTTCGTGTTCGTCGTTGAAGCCGGCTCTTCAATGTTGCAATTGCTGTCGAAGAAGTACCGAGATGGGAAAAAGATTTTCCGCGTTGCGCCTATTCATTATCACTTTGAAGCAGGCGGCTGGCCTCGCACAAAGGTGACCATGCGTTTTTGGCTGATTGGCCTTTGCTTTGCCGTTATTGGCGTTACTGTCGCCCTCACCGGCGGCTATTGAGCAGCGATCGCTTTCTTAACCTCAGCGATTTCATCCCAAGGCTTATCACCGCCCACGCGCGGGATAGTTGTCTCATGACCTTTGCCTAGCAAGGCAACCACATCACCTTTTTTTGCAATTGATACCGCTCTCGTAATTGCTGCTTCGCGGGCTTCGATTTCTTCAACTTCCCCGCCAAAACTGGCAACTTCAGCGATACCTTTTTTGATGTCTTGATTAATATCGCTCACCTTTTCGTCATACACCGTATCTTCAGTCAGAATAATGTGATCAGCGAAAGTAGCTGCTATGCGTCCAAACGGCGCTCTAATGCTATGATCACGATTCCCGTAGCCGCCAAACACAGCGATTACCTTTCCGTCTGTATGTTTCCGTAAGTCAGACAAAACAAGTTCAAACGCGTCTGGTGTGTGGGCAAAATCAACCAATACATGCGCGCCATTTTTGGTCTCGAAACGCTCCATCCGGCCTTTCACTCCCTCGAAAGAATCAAGTGCCTTCGTCGCCTCAGCTAACCCGATACCTTCTTGCAACGCGCAGCCTATTGCTGCCAGTGCATTCTCCACGTTGAACGTGCCTGTTAGACGTAGTTTTGCAGGTGCAGCTTCGCCCTGATAGTGAACATTGAACGACGTGACGCCATTTTTTTCAATGATGTTCTCACCCCATACGTCTCCTGAATTGATGCCGTAGGTCAGTCGCTGCTGCTCATCAATTGGTGCTTGCATCATCTTGCTGTGCTCGTCGCTTTCGACAAACACGCCCCAGCCACCGCGCTTGCCGATCATTTCAAACAACCCACGTTTTGCTGCAGCGTACCGATCCATTGTCCCAAAATAATCTAAATGATCATGACTTAGGTTGGTAAAAACGCCTCCGATATAGCGAATAAAAGCCAAACGATGCTGGACGACGGCGTGCGCACTTGACTCAACTACGAGGTATTCGTCTGCAGACCTTTCGACTTCTTTTATGCGCCGGTACAGGTTCATCGGCGTTTCGGTTGTAAGCGTTGACGTGTTGGCGTGCACTCTTCCTCCCCAAAATGCATTCGTCGTACTAAAGTAAGCTGTTTTTCTGCCGACCTTATTGAAAATATGCCCAACCATCGCAGTAACCGTCGACTTGCCGGAAGTGCCTGTGACACCGATGATCTTCAATGTTCTTCCTGGAAAACCCAAGACGACGTTCGCCGTCAGCGTTTCAAGGTAGTGGTACGCGTTCGCGATGCTGCGACGGGTAGACTTTGGTAGTAGCATTTTTAAAGCTTTTTTAAACTTTTTATACATGCCTGCCATTATACCGGTTTGTGCATTTCCGGAAACCGCAATATCTGGTATAATCAACCCCTGTTACTATCACTGTAGCTCCCCGATAAAAGAGAGCATACTTTTTTTCGGAACGAGCGAGAAATTTTGTTTGAGGCAAATGCCAGGCAAAAAGTATCGTCTTTGCCTGGCCTAGCACAAACAAAATTTTGAGCGGGTGTGGTATAACGTTTATTATTCCTGCCTTCCAAGCAGGCGACGCGGGTTAGACTCCCGCCACCCGCACCACATGTTACTTGCAGTACCTTAGCTAGCACGCCCTGGTAGCTCAGCGGATTAGAGTGAGGGATGCCTATGGCATGCCGCAAGGAGACTTTCCTCATCAATCTATGATTGATTGAGCGAAATCTCGGGGTCGCGGAACGTGGCGCGGGTTTCCCGCTGCTCGGACCAAACCCATTCACACAATTTAACAACAAATGGTTCCTTAATTGATACGCCCTGGTAGCTCAGCGGATTAGAGCAGCGGGCTTCTATCCCGCGTGTCGGGGGTTCGACTCCCTCCCAGGGTACCAATTTAGATGGCGGGTGTAGTTCAACGGTTAGAACGTCGGGTTGTGGTTCCGAAGACGGGAGTTCGATTCTCCTCACTCGCCCCAAATAAAATCAGCTGCAAGGCTGATTTTAATTTTTCAATGGTTATCCACTTGTTTTCACAGAGCTGCTTTGCGATACTAAGCACAAGAATTATGAGTCAAGAAGAAATTGATATTTTCCTACAAGTCGTTGTTGCCGTCTGTATGGGTGGAATCATCGGCATCGAGCGTGAGTTGTCTAAAAAACCAGCTGGCATTCGGACGCACATGTTTGTCGCAGGAGCAGCAGCACTCGTCATGGGTATCAGCACGCTGCTTATCCACGACTTTGCCAATGATTTTGGCTCAGTGCAGTCTGACCCTGTGCGTGTTATAGAGGCGGTTATCGTTGGCATCAGCTTTATCGGCGCAGGCACTGTATTAAAGAGCGAGAAGTCCCATAATGTTTACTACCTCACAACGGCGGCGTCTATCCTATTTGCAGCCGCAATCGGCATCACTGTTGGCCTAGAACGCTACTGGCTTGCACTGTGTCTTACAGGGCTCGTCGTGCTCACAAACTTAGCTGTTGGAAACCTCGAGCTAAAATATCTCGGGAAAAAAGAACACCATACCGATGATGTTCACCCGCAGAACTAGATAATGCTTAGGTGATTATTCTTTCGAGCACAGTTCCGAGTGTGTAGGCAATAAGCGCTGCTGCAACACCGAGTCCAAGAGTTTCAAGCACAGACTTTGCCTTATCAACTCCTGTTACGACAGCTCTCAAATAGCCGATACCTGCGAATGCCGCGAGCGTTAAGAATATCGAGTATATGAGTGCATTATCGCCGAGCTGTAATTCAAACATATAATCGGCAATGTAGATGACTAGTGGGACAAACCCAATGACAACAAAGGAAATAAACGTTGCAATTGAAGCCCCGAGTGGCGACTCTTGTTCTGCGGTATCCTTACTTTTTTTTGCTTCGAGCTGCTGATCGGCTTTTTCGCTAAGATACGCGCCAACCGCCATCGAGAACCCGTCAGCGAAAACATTTGCTAACCCCAAAATCAGTATCACTTGACTGCTAAAGTTAGCCCCGGCAGCGCCAGTCACGATCGCGAAGGTCGTCACCGCACCATCCATGCCGCCATAAACGAACTCACGCAGGTTGCTCTCAATTCTCCCAGTCATACCTTTTAGTATCGCAGACGATAGACGGCTCAGGCAAGTGAGTTTATGAATATGACGGTAAAGAGTGGCGTAAATAGGTTGTCAGACCCGTATGGTGAGCTGTTCTCAAGGACAGTCGCAACTGCTGGCAACAACACCAGCATCGCAAGCATGTTATTTTCAATTGTTTCTTGTCCGCCGATACCCCAGGCAATAGCGATTGATACGTACACTAGAGCAATATAGGCGACAGTGCCTGCGATACTTTTTCGGAGGTTTTTCTTGCCAAAAACGTAATAGCTGTTGCTGCCGCCCCAGAACCGTCCTACAACCGCGGCGCCGCCATCAGCAAGCGCCATTAGTAAGATAGCCAGGGTGAACACCCAGGGCTCACGCGTAAGCAACGCGCAAAAAGCCATAGAAAGGGCAAAGAACAACTCGCCGTAAGTTCGCCGCTTTACCGCGTAAATCGCGTGAATGAGGCCAGTTGTACGCGAATAAATGAGCACGTTAAATCCGACCAAACTAAGCAGGAATATCACCTCAAGCGGGATGTAGTGCGGCCAAAATGCCATCCACATGCCCGCCAAAATATGTATAAATTTGCGTGCACGCTCGCCTTTCACAACACCTTTACGCCATAGTGCTTCTGAAATTAGCAAGACGAGGCCAACCGGCAACAAGGCAATGAGAAGTTTTAACACAATGCATCGATTATAACACTGGTAACACCAGCAGATCTGCGGTATAATCGTCTGAGTAATTTCGGGGTGTAGCTCAGTTGGCTAGAGTGAGAGCCGTCGGTGACGGGTCGCAAGGGAACCCACTCTTGAAAACTTGTTTTTCAAAGATGTGGTGACGGGGTCGCCGGAGGTGACCGCGGTTTGGCCCAAACCTGACCGAAATGTCACTAAACTAATTTACAATTTATATTTCGGGGTGTAGCTCAGTTGGCTAGAGTGCGCGGTTTGGGACCGTGAGGTCGGAGGTTCAAGTCCTCTCACCCCGACCAAATAAAGATCCGTCCGTTTGGACGGTTTTTTATTTGGTTTCTGAGGGATGAGATGGGCTTGAACCGTTAGGTGAGAAGTGCCATAAGCGCACTTCGCAAGAGAATCTTTCAGCTATGAAACTTGTTTCATGCTTGAAAGTTCTGGGCCCGCAGAATGTGGGCAAGTCCTCTCACCCCGACCAAAGAAAAGAGTCGTCCAAATGGACGGCTTTTTTCTTTGATTAGAGGTAGGATTTGTAGCTCAAACCTCACGGAGTGAGTCGGAGGTGAGGAGTGCTGCGTCTAGCACTCCGGAAACCCGGAAGCAGATTTTGAACTTGCTTCAAAGTCTTTTGAGGGCGGGGCGGGACTCGGCTGAATCCGCCAGCTGGCAGATCACCGAGATCGTGACAAAGTCCGGTGGCATTCTGCAAGGCAATCTTCTTCATCAAACTTACTGGATTGAACGAAGTTGCGGGGTCGCTGAAAGTGACCAAGTCCAGTATGCCCCGACCAATAAAAAATGACCGTACCCATGGTCATTTTTTAGTATCGCTATGTGCTACTTACTGTTCACTACTCTGAGTATCTTCAACCTCAGGCTGCGTTGCCTGTTCTTCTTGCGACTGGCGAAGCTGATCGGTGTTAACAATTGGTGCGATATTTATGATCTTCGTCTCGCTGGCACGATAAATAATAGCGCGCTGGGGATACAGAACCAGGTAATCACCGGCCTGGATGTTCTCATAAAAATCAGGGTTACTCTGCTTTAAAATCTCTGGATCTTCGACGCGAGCGACGGTTGGGTTTTCATCAGATAGCAATAATACCTGACCGAGACTGCCCACTACTTGCTGTGTTTCTTCAAGATTTCGTTGCTCGACAGCTTCAGTTGAATCTTCTCTCGCCTCTTGAGCCTCATTCCAGTAATAAACAGCTGCGAATAATGACCCAGCGACGATGACAAAGGCAACAAGCCAAACCCAAACATGATTTTTAGATGTTTTTTGCTGTGGTTGTGTTTCCATTACTTCCCCTACTTATGTATACGTTAGCAGTATTGTACCTTATTTTGCTTCTGTCTGCTGACTGTTTTCGTACTCCATAAGCTGCCTTCCTCGGCGATAGGTTACGATACTAAAAGGCAGCAGCAGGAGCAGAAGATATGCACGCTCCCACGAGATATCAGATCCCGGGCCTCTCACAACACTCACGCTGAAGTACCGCGTAAGGTTGCAATCGCCCTGGACAAAACGCACGCTACCGTTGTAGCTACCTTCCTCTAAATAGCGATGCTGGTACGTTCTTGGGCGGGTTGCATCGTGATCAAATCGTTCATCAATGCTATCATCGCCCCACTGGATTGTAGCTACCCCATCGCCGCTTGTTTGCAGCACATCGATTGGTACAGGCTCCCCGACCGATAGTTCCCAAAAACGATACTGGCTCAACGTAAACAACTGTTCATTACATGCTGAGTTGATTCTAGTAAATGATAACGATAAGCTTCGTGACAGTACGCTGCACTCTCCATCAATACACGCTTCAAACGTCAGTGTGACCGGGCTATAGCGTGCCGTATACACAAACGACCATTTGCCGTTTGCATCTGCGATAATTGACCCATACTCTTGTCCATCTTCGTAGATAATTATCTGTGCATTGGGCAGCGAACGCCCGCTTACAACGACTGAGTCACCATCGATTGTGCTTCCGTCCTCCGGACTCTCAGGAGTTGGTGGCGGCAAAACAACGGTTGGCGACGGCGTAAAATCAGGCTGTTCAGCTGATGCATCCGCCGCAATGGTAAATGACTGCAGCTTAGAAAAGTTGCTCTCTGATCCCCCTTGCGCCACTTTTACTTTTGCCGTGTAGGCGCCTGGATTTAACGATGCAGCGGCTAAACGAAATTCAAAATAACCGTTAATACTGCTAGTAGTCGATCGCGTCTGAAGAGGAGAAAGTTCTAATGTCAACGGCGCATTAGGCAAACTGTAGCCACTTAAAACAACGTCACCAGTAGAAATCGTTGCAGCAGAACGTCGGCTAAGAGTCGGGGGCAACAAGAAATCGATGGAGGTTGTTTGCTGCGGCGTAACACTCAGCTGACGGCTGACTCGCTGTGAAGTAACCGACTCCTGATCGTCGAACTGGGCTGAGACTGTCTTTACTCCAGGCGAACTAACAAAATTCGATGAAAAATACCCATTACTATCAGCAAGAACTGATGCTTTCAAGTTTGAACCGCTAAACACCTGCACCAGCGCATTGGGAGCCGCGTAACCAGTTGCTTCGATCCTCGTTTCCGGTATCGTCAGCTGCACAGGCTTGGATATCGTAGACGCGCTTGCAATCGATGGCAACGTTAACACACATATAAAAGAAAACGCGATTGATACCCTTAGCACACGTTGCAACTGTACCCAGGCCCTACCCACAAACGTTCCTGCTACTCCTTCGGCTGGTCTTTACCGCGCAGGGCGTTGGCAGCTCGCTTCAGTCTATCGTTGAACTTTACCATAACGAAAATAATGATGCCGACCAGAAGAACAATCGGCACAATTGTTTGCCATGGAATAAACGTCACACTCGTTGTCGCAACTCTAATTTCATCATTTTCACCATATACAAGGCTTAATGTTGCGGTGTAGCGACCAATCTGGAAGCCTTCTGGCTGCCATTCTGTTGTGAGTTGCCTGATAGAACTAGGCAAGACATTACGCCGCTCCACGTCGAGTTCGGCAACCTGGCTGCCGAACATGTTTTCAATTGTGATTTTTGCCGTTGGCTTAAAGTGAACATTGCCAGTGTTTTCAATACGTGAGTAGAACTGCACACTATCTTCGTTCGAATACACCGATTTTTCTGCTCGAAACTCTGCAATCTCAGCCGTTTCTGTCGTATCGCCTGCAATACGTACGAGTATTACCGGGGCAATCTCTTGACTTACGAGTGCATTCGCTGTGTCGTTTTCTGGCGGTACTGTTTGGAACACCACCGACCCAAAATGGCTGCCTGGCTCAGCTGTTTCTGGCACACTAATCGCCACTTCATAATCCTGCGTTTTTCCTGGTTCGATAGCGACAGATTCGCTGGGCGACACCACTATCCAATCTGCAAGCGAAAAATCAGTATCATCAACGGTCAGGTCAACAGCACCTTCCTCCCCACGCGGAGTGAAATTCTTTGGCGTGGTGACAACCTCAATTGAGCCGGCAGAAGCATTGGTTAAACGAAAGGTGTTCCTAATAGTCTCGCCGGGGTTCGCCGTTACATCCAAGAGTTGTGGTGAAATACCAAGAGATACCGTATCTTGCGCATCAGTTTGCGCCGTAACCAAACGTAGCGGCAACAAACTAGCTGCAATAAGCAGCGAGGCAACTGCCCACCGCACAGTGCGATTTAATACTCTCCCCATATATACCCTCTAGTCTAACCCGTTTACAGTCACCGGTGCAAGTTGACCATTAACTCTCAAAAAACAGTCACACGCGTAGGCGCATAGCCTTTTTAGTAAACGGAGGCAACTGTGTAAATGATCGTGGTTTGATACGTTCCAGCTGGCGTCGTCGTTGCAACTCCGACTTGATGTCCGACTCGTGTTGTCTCGGTACCGCTCGTTGCGGCGGTGTTATCGATAACCGGCTCGTTACTGGTAGTGAATCCAGCCCAGTTTGGACCACCGTTTGTAAACCGATCAGCGGTACCTGTTGTTAGTGAGCCGTCTTCTGTTGTGTAGCCCCATGATTCAGTCCCTGCTGCAGAAAACGCCGTTGGCGCGGCGTTTGTGCCTGTATGGTTCGCAATCGTGTCTGAGCCGTTACTCAAATCGCCGGTGTGACGAATGTAGACGGTGTAACCGTTTGTTGCATTTGTCGACACGTTGATGTCGTGTGCTGAGATACCATTTGCTGCAAAGGTAACGGCGTTACCGAAATCAATACCTGATGCAGTTGAATCGGCAGTTGTAGTGGCTCCGTTGACTAATTGAGACGCTGCGACCGAAGAACACGTGAACGTCAGAGTTGGGTCAATTGTCAGCTGTACCAATTCACCATTTTTGAAAACATATGCGACTGTTTGCTGGTCGACTTCATTGCCGCCCGTGCAAGAACTGTCGGTATAGCTGGTAAAGATTGCGTAATACGTTGTGCCTTCTGTTGCACCATTCGTGATGCCGCCAAACACAAAGTTACCGCTCGCATTTGGTGCTTCGTTTGTCGTGTTGTGAGTTAGCTCCAAAAGGCCGTTCGTTGTGGCATCAAGCGTCCACTGACCAGTCGTAATCACTGTTGAACTCACGAGTGAAGCACCGGTGCTCGTACCAACTGCGGATCCGCTCCCGTCTGCTGCAGTGTTCAACTGCAACTGAATACACGCGACAGGTGTTGCTGTCGTGAAGTTCTGCGCATCAAACGTATACGTGACGTTTGTCTGTGACGTACGTGGGTCAGAAAGCGTCAGCGAACTGTTAGTCAGTGCTCCAACTGGAATGGCAGGCAATACAAAGGCTGCTAGCAAGCCAGCAATGGCGATAATAGTTGTTAATTGCTTCGCGAGTACTTTTGTCATGTGTGTTTCTCCTAATTCTAAATTCCACCGGGAGCATACTAAACAAGTAATGCGCCCTTGTTTACCGTTAATAGTAGCTTATGCTTGTTTCAAGCGCAAGCTCTTTCCTGACGCTATCTTGTGGATACGGTCAATTCTTTGTACGCGCGTTTGATCCTCATGCGGTTGTGATAACTAAATGCAACCGCCCATACAATGAGCCCCGTCTGTAAAATTCTCGAAAGAGACGGTCCCACGAGCAGTGATTCTGCTGTCGACACCACTTGTTGTGAACGACTGCCACCTGTCAGATGCAGCCGTACATCGTACCTGCCGCTCGCTAGTTCAGGCAACGGGAACGAAAAGATTCTCTCCGTTCCCGGAAGCAAGACCGCGGCCTGCAATGGTACGGTTATCTCATAATCACTGTGCCGTTTTTTGAGCTTCACTTGAGGTGTTACAAGATTGTGCACATTCCCCGTGTTATGCACGCGAATGTCAACAACTTGGCCGATTGCTTGATTTGCATAGAATGGAAATATGTGGCCGTCATCGGGCAGCGAAATTTGCTCGTTAATTTCACCTGGAACAGTCACAAGTACAGGAACGGTAATTTCTGGGAATACCAGCCCAGCGCTGATCTGATTCGGCGACTCCAGTGCAAGAGACCGTAAGCTAAGCTGCGCGTAATAGCCGCCTGCCGCAGCTGAGAATGGAACCGTAACCGAAAATGTCAACTTCTTTGTCTCACCAGGTGCATATATCTCGGTGTCACTAGACACATCAATCCACTCACTTACATCGAAGCGTGTTATGACGCGATCCTCAATCAAGGTACCTTCGATAATTGCCGCTTGCGGCTCAATACTAATTGGCAGTGCTTGCAGGCTACGATTCGTTATTTGCAGCGTTTTCTCGACACGCTCACCAGCTGCGGCTGGTGCGTCGATAATTGCTGGTGAAACAGATAGCTCTATTTCAGGTTCTTGGGCAGAGACGCGAGCAGAACTGCAACATACAGCAGTAAGCAGACCTACTAGAACGAGTGACAACAAAACCTTCATATATTCCAGCTTACTACGCTAGTAACGAGCTGTCGCCTGAAATATGAGCGTTGTTTGATAGGTGCCTTCCTCCTGTCCTGCGTCAGTCGTCACACGATGAGTTATCGTAAATTGCTCATTAGAAATAGGACTTCCGCTGACAGGACCAAGATTATCAGCCACTACATCACCAATACCGGTTGTGGCGAAGGGTGCAAAGCACGGCCCGCCGGTGCCGCCACCTGGACATGTTGCGGCATTGAACTTATTCACCCCGCCGACTAACGTGTCGCTTGATGTATAGCCCCATCCAGTATCGCCAGGCTCCCAGGTATCAGGCGCGGCGTACGTTCCTCCATCGAAGCCGCCGATCGTATCCAGCAGGGCGTTTTCGAGGCTGCCAGTAGCATACGCTCGAACTTCATAGCCATTACGGGCATTTGTACTAGTCGTTAGCACAGATGTTTTTGTGTCAGTAAAGCCGTTCCCGGGGTTCAGATTGCTGAACTCGATTCCCCCGCTGCTCGTCGAAGTCGAGAACGTTATAGTCGGTGCAACCTGCTGACCATCACTCGTTACAATCGTCTGATTTCCCGCAACATCTGTCACACGCAAACTCACATAGTACACCGTGCTTGTTTCAAGAGTGAGGGGGTTAGCCAGCATACTCGTCGACGCGCCCACATTCGTCCAGTTTGCTACATCGACACCGCCAGGAGACGTCCCTATTGCATATTCATACGTCACAGAACAATCAGTCAGCGACCATTTACACTCCAGATACTCCCACAAACTTTCTCGCT
>JAUHWW010000039.1 GCA_030427365.1 bacterium
CCGTACCAGTGGCATTGGAAAGACGATCGGAGCCGCTGGGATCTGATGGATCCAATGCGCATGATGCGCGCCTTGCGGCCGGAGGGTCTGAAGTGGCCGGACTTAGCAGGCAAACCGACGGTGAAGCTCGAGCTGATGGCAAAAGAAAACGGCTTCATACACGAAAATGCACATGACGCCCTGAGCGATGTGCAAGCGCTTATTCAACTAACTCAAGCTTTTAAAACGGCGCAGCCAAAGTTGTTCGACTATCTATTGAGCGTGCGCAATAAGCGAGATGTTGCGAAGCTCGTTGAAGCCGGTGAACCATTTGTCTACACCTCAGGTAGATACGCGAGTGAATTTTTAAAGACCACGGTTGTACATACCCTCATGAAGCACCCAAGGCGCGACGCTGCTATCGTTTATGATTTGCGCCATGATCCGGCGGAGTGGCTGGATAAAACGCCTCAAGAACTCGCCACCCATTGGGCAGCTCGCTACGGCGATGATCTGAAAAAATTGCCAATCAAAACCATGCAGTACAATCATTGCCCGGCAATTGCGCCGCTATCGGTGCTGGATGATGCCAGCAAGGGGCGCATTGGCTACAGCGATGCATTCATGAAGCATTTAGACCAGCTGAAAGGCAACAAAGACTTTCAGCAGAACATCGCGGCAGCGCTGGATATCCTTGAAGATGAGCAGCAAGCACGGTTGCCGCTCGATGGACATGTCGATACGCAGCTCTACGATGGGTTCTGGCAGGACAAGGAACAGGCATTACTTGCCGAAGTTCGTCATACGCCGCCTGAAGACCTCATGCAACTAGCGCCAAAGCTGACCAGTAAACGCCTTCGAGGCATGTTGCCACTCTACAAAGCTAGAAATTACCCAGGCTCACTAACACAAGAAGAGCGAGAAGGCTGGGAAAACTACCGCCGGAAGCAGCTGCTTGGCGGCGGAGAGAATAGCAAGGTTGCGAAGTTCTTTCAGCGAATGCAAACAATCGCAAAAGACCGCCAGCTAACGCCAGATCAAGAATATTTGCTAGGCGAGCTGCAACTCTATGTCGAGAGTATTATCCCCGAACCCGAGGAAAGCGCGCTTGAGTAGTTTTTGATAATTGAGTGATTTTTGTTTGAGCGGTCAGTCGGTAGGTATCTATATAGCGTACGCTATCGAGATTACCCAGAGTTTTTAGAAGAAGTTTCGTATCGTAATCCTCGTCGCGAATCAGCTGTAGCGACAACAGTCCGATCGCCATGACACTCAGCATGATGAACCATAGGTCGAACGTAAGCTGAAAGTCAGTTCCCGGGATATACCCAGAGACGATAAATGTGAACACGGTTCCTCTCCTTTTTCTTTGAAAATAATAAGGGCCCACCTTGGATGCTGTTAAGCATTCTGTGAACCCTCACTTTTCTTAGTTATACTATAGCACGCGAAGCACTAAAAGTCAAGTACTTCTTGTTATAAGTTATCGTTTACCGAATTTTTTGAGCTGATTGTTGACCCAGTCGAGCCGGCCGCGGTTAAACATAAAAAGCGTTGTAGAACCGGCATTTATGAGCAGTCCTGCGATGGTGAACAGGAACGACTCGCCCCATGTTTCGACCCACAGTCCAAAAACAAACAGCAGTGTGAGCCCAATGTCCCATGCCCATTTTACGAGTG
>JAUHWW010000040.1 GCA_030427365.1 bacterium
ACACGATCACAAAATCAACCAACTTGATGAGTTACTGCCATGGAACTGGACGCCAGCAGCCGGCGAGGACTGCAAGGCGGCCTAAATCGGGCGATTACGAACTTTCTCTGCACCCGCTCGGCAAGCGCCTCATTTTGAAGAACACAGCCATTCGAGGAGCCACCGCGCTGCAAGTGTCGCGGGAGCTTGCACCAGTGGCAGCTATGTGCAGGAAATAAGCTTTGCAGAATACAGCAAACGATCTAAGGCAACGTTTGGGACTCGTCGCTGAGGTGTCCGTCAGATCAAGTCTGAAGTTTTACAACTTACGGTTCCAAAACGGCGTTTAAGAACGGCAGCATATGCATGCGCACGGCTTCATACTGATCAGCTCGAAGAAGCTGCTCCTTGGTTTCTGGGTTTATCTCTCGTCCAGAGAACTCAACGCCCTGCATGCTGCCAGTAGCCAATACTAACTGACTTCCTTTCGGACGGTCATTGATGGCGAACCTGATCATCTTTTCTGCATTCTTGGGATCAGGATCTTGTTGGAGGGGCGTGTCAACAACAATTGGGCAGAAGCACGATGTAGAAAACTCATGGATCGTGTGCAAAACAGCATAATTGTATGCCAACAGAAGACGTGGAGCCCTGTTGCCAGTCTCTTTGATTGTTGGTCGAATTTTGCCCCACATATTCGTAGGAACATTTTCAACGCCTAGTTTCGAGCAAAACTCACGCAGTTTCCCTGCATAAAACTTTATTATTTTCTCTTTATGCTCTTTCTTGTCAAAAGAGCTCATTTCCTTTTTAGCCTCCACGATCTTATCATTTAATTCCCCTATGTCGCCATCAATGGAACGTTCTTCTTGCTCAAAGGTATCGTCGACGATGCGTTCACTTTCGTCGCGCAGCATGTCACCAAGCTTGATCCCGCCACGCGTCTCTTCCAGGATTTCCTGTATCCGCTCAATACGTTTCTTAAGTGCGGGTATAGCCCTGAGCTTTGCGTCTATATCTTTGTCAAGTCTTTGAACTCTAGCTCTCGCTTCGACGAGAACAATTCGACAAGCTTCAGCATCATTGTGAAGCCCAAATCTGTTGGCAAAGTCGTTTTCATGCACAGTACTGCACACTGGACAAACGATTTCAGCCTCGCTTAGTTTTTGCGAGAACTTGATATCTGCTTCCAACTCAGACAGCACTTTCGCGGCTATTTCTACCTCCTCTTGAGAAGCGGTCCTCTGCGACTGTAATTGTCCGATTTCACCACGTATTTCATCATAGCTTCTCTGAAGGCCGTTTTGCTCTTTCAGTAGAGCTTTGATTCTGTCTTCAAACGCGCCAACGTCCAGTGCGATACCTATCTTTTTACGCTTATCGCTAAAGCGCTTCTTCGCTTTTGACAAAGCGGCACGCTCTTGGGCTAACTCATTTCGTGCAGCCGCAGCTTCATCTCTCAGTGCCTTCGCACGGTAGTATTCCTTGGGACGTATTCCAGTGTGATAGCGAGTAATGTCATCCTTATAACTGCTCACCATTTCTAAACCTGAAAATGACGCCCACGTGTCTACCCAGCCCTTCTCTTGATCAAGATAAAAGGGAAGGAAGCAGAAAGCTGGCGGAGGCACC
>JAUHWW010000005.1 GCA_030427365.1 bacterium
TGTAGAAGAGTCAAAAACGCAGCCACGCTTAATTGTTTGAGAGATTTAAATGACAACCAATTGAATAGACCAATACACAGCGCCATGAATACTAGCTGAAACAGTAGTTTCGCAGTAATATCAGCTTTGACGTCACCAAGTGCAAGACCGACAATAATGCCTAGAGGCACGACGCCAAGTATATAAGATAGAGCCGGCGTCACTTTGTCATGCAGCTTATTCTTCTGCGAAAAGTATCTTCGCCATAAATTAAGCGATACTGATGTCGCAAAAAACAACACGAGGCTTACCTGCCACGTCATGACGCCTTTTAGACAAGCTCCGATATGTTAACACGCTTTTGCTTAGTCGTATCTCTGTCGCGGATGGTGACAGTGTCGTCCACAAGCGTGTCGAAGTCGATAACGATGCATTCTGGTGTGCCGATTTCGTCTTGGCGACGATAGCGCTTGCCGATGTTGCCATTATCATCAAATTCACACACATAATTTTCAGAAAGTTTCTTGTATACTTCCCTCGCCTTTTCGACGAGTTCAGGCTTGTTTTTGAGGAGCGGGAATACCGCATAGCGCACTGGCGCAAGTTCAGGCTTCAACTTCAAGACAGTTCTTGAAGACCCGTCCTCAAGCTCCTCAACAGTGTAAGCGTCTGACACCACCGCCATAAAGATTCGACCCATTCCCATTGATGTCTCTAATACCCATGGTATGTACTTTTCATTCGTTTGCGGATCTCTATAGTGCAGATCTGTCTCCGAAAATTCTGTATGTTGTGTCAAATCATAGTCTGTACGGTCGTGTATGCCTTCGACTTCATCAAATCCAAGCGATGGATAATCATACTCTATGTCCCAAGCGTCTGCCGCATAAAAGACAAGGTTATCGTGCTGACTCCAGCGAAGTTTTGATTCACTGATACCTAGATCACTCACGTACCAATCCCAACGATCTTTCTTTACCTCTTCGTACTTCTCCTTGTTCTCATTTGGACGTACGAAGTACTGCGTATCTGCCTGTTCCATTTCACGCGTGCGGAACAGGAAGTTGCGAGGGCTTATCTCATTTCGGAAGGCCTTGCCAATTTGCGCGATGCCAAATGGTATCTTCATGCGCGTTGTATCAACGACGTTCTTAAAGTTTAAATAAATTCCCTGACAAGCTTCTCCTGGCAGATAAACAGGCCTTTCATCGTCGCCGGTGAAATCACCCAAATTCGATTTCACAAGTAAATTAAAAGCACGTACGGGGCCAAAATTCTTCTTGCCGCAATTCGGACACTTCAGTTTGTCCTTATTTTCATCAAACAACTTTTGCAGTTCAGCTTCCGTCATCTTCTCATCAGCTGTAACGCCAATTACGGCAAGTTCCTTATCGACGCGGATCCGATTGTTACACTCTTTACACTCTGCTAAAGGATCAGAGAAGCCCCCTACGTGACCAGACGCCTCCCAGACGCGAGGATGCTTGAACATAGCGCTATCGATACCAACTATGTCGTCGCGCAAATGGACATTTCTGCGCCACCACGAACGCTTAATATTGTTGAGCAGCTCTACTCCATAAGGGCCATAATCATACAAACCGGCTTCACCGCCATAAATTTCGCTGCCTGGATATACAAACCCACGACGTTTACATAAACTAACGATGTCTTCGAGTGAGACATCAGATTTCTTATCACTCATTGGTGACTAGTATACGTGAGAATATAAGCGTTTTCTAGGATACAGCACTTCTATAATCTTTTAACAAGACTACAATCACAAAAGCCAACGGCAGTTTATTTAAGTAAACGGCTTTCAGGAGGGATCATTTTTCGAACTATTCGCTCGCCCATACCCTGCTGGATTGACGGAGGAACAGGCTTCGGTGATGTATCGATTGTGACAATTTCTCTTGGAACTGTTGCGTGCGAAACTGTGTGAATGTCAGCAACGTCCACTTCGATAGGAGTGGCGTTTGGTACATCTATTAAACGTGGGTCTAGTATCATGGTGCCTTCCTAAGCCGTCTTCTTGTCCTGCTGCGGATCACCGTGACGTCTCTCTCGATGTTTACCAGTTCGATCATCTTCTATACTGACTGCGCGCACGACTCGACTGCCAATGTCCCCAGCTCTATCAAGTATGCGACCAATATCGTGTTCGGCAACAGCTCTATCTCCGTCGGTATCGCTGATTGCTTGCCTAACGTCATTCCCTGAAGGTCTCGGGATAGTACCCACTGGGTCATGGACGCCAGTATCAACGACGTGGTGCAAACCATCATTTACTGCTGGGTCTATAAACGGGCTCTCATCTGGTCTTTCGCCTGGTACTGTCATCGGTATGTCTCCTTTGGTGGTTGTGGTAATTCGTCGCCTCGTGGTGGTAACTCGCCTACTCCGAAAGAATTAGCTAGATCGACCGCATCTCCAATTGAAACATCTGGGTGAGGGCGTTCTGCGTATTGTTTACGGTGAGCTGGATCTACATCTAGCCTTTGTTGATGCGTAACTGCTTGATGTGGCTGACTTGTTATTATTTTTGATGTTAGCATTACCTCTATATTATAGCAAGCATTAGCATTATTGTCAACTATTTATTCTGTGTGCGGCGCTAAGAAGCTGAACGACGCTTGGGAGCAGTCCTTCAATGCCCTGCACCTTCAGTACGTTTTGCGGGCTAGAGGCGCGGGAAAGAAGGCGCATAAATTTGATATGCTGCGGCGAAAAGTTGCCGGACCGCGCAGCCCGAAAAGCCATATGTTCATAGTCGAATTCATATGATGTGTCTTCGGTGAAAGGCTTCCCGTCTGCATCAGCTTCCAGAGACACGCCCTCACCAGACGCGATCAACAGCTGCAAGCGAAACCACGCGTTTGTCAGCTGCATAGGGATGTCAAAATCATGAAGTGATGCAAGTCCTGCGGCAAGCAGGTCAAAATACTGCTCCTCGGCCTCGTCCTCAGTTGCTTTGTGTGAGAGCTTCAGGAATTCATACGCCAGCATCGTCCGCTCAACATCCGCGATGATGTGATCGTAAAACTGCTTGAGCTGCGTGCCGACAACGGTCTTGAGGTCACTTCTGCCGTCGATATAGCTAATCGAAGTGACCGAAAACAGCTCCAGGCCACCGGCAAGTTTACTCTTGCTGCGACGCACGCCTTTCGCGAGCAGGCTTAGCTTGCCCTTGTCGCTCGTCAGAACTGTCAAAATACGATCTGCTTCGCCGTAGTCGATGCGCTTGAGAATAATGGCATCCGTAACGATCGTCTTCATTGACTGTGAATCTCTTTCTCGACCATGTTGCGCAAGCCAGCAAGAGAAACCTCCGGCTGATAGGCATAACGAGCCTTCAGCGAAGTAAAGGCACGCGACTGCAGCGTCTCGTCGCTCAAACGAATCCGTGAATAGATAATCACTGGAATATCGCTCCAGTCAGCATAGCTACGGAACTCATACAGGAATTCAAAGCCGCTATGGCCAGCGAGCGATAGCTCCATAACAACTGCGTCAAACGAGCTTTCGAGTGCAATCGCCTCCCCTGCAGTCGAAGCAGTAAGCACCTTGTAGCCATCAAAAGCTGTCGCAATCGTCGTAGCGGTTACAGCATCCGGCATAAGGAGAAGTAGCGTTTTCATGGGCACCTATACCAAAGAGAGCTGACTGCTTTTTGGAAGCAACACACCGATGCTGCGCTTTGATGTCGTCAGTTTTGTACCGAGAAGTTCTGCCAGCTGCGTGGCTGCGAGGAAGTCCCCGCCACTACCAGCCAGATCTTTGAGTGGCTGAGCTGATTGCGGCGATATACGTGGGGCGTTCAATCCATCAAGCTGCGCCTCTGGCGAAGAGATCGCCACGCGAATACCGCCCTTATAGCCCTTAGCGGTGAATGTCACGTTCGCAGCGCTGCCAACAGACGAAAGCATAATCTGCCACAAACTCGTTAAGATGCTGCTCACAACGCGTTTATCAGTATCAATCAGAGCCAATCCTCGCCGCAGTGATAGCTCGGCATCTATTGAGCGTTGTTTTAGAGCGGGCGCTAATCGTTGCTGCACGTCGACCATAACTGATCCTATGTGGAGTGGCTGCAGATCGAGCTCGACTTGCCCGCTTGCAAGTTGTTCACCAAGAATAATCGCGTCGAGCGTCCGCAAAGCTCGCTCTGCCTGCAGACGGGCTGCCTCGTGATCATGTTGTTCGCTGGCATGCGCAATCGCAATCAAGGGTTGCTTCAACTCTTCAGCAAGTAAAAACAAGCTGTCGACGCCAACAGTCGACCGTGGCTGACTACCCTCTTGCCTGCTTTTCATACTTAAAGTATAGCGCCGGCTCAGTCAAAACGTAAACGCCCATGGTTATTTAGTGTTGTAGTTTTACTACGGCACAAAGGTGATAGATTGGACAGTTTTTATAAAATCTTTCTCGTAATCAAGTGACTCTGTGAAGAAGCGAAACGTCTTGTCGCGCTGAGGAAGCAGCACAAGTATTCCGGTCTTTTTCGATTCAATTTCGCCTCGGATGACCGCTCCGAGTACCTCAGGTACCTCCTGAGGGCGGAATGCTTCAATCGTGACGTCGCCACTCTCTGCGTCTCTTTCGTACCCTTCAAGCTCATCGTCGTAGGTGTTGTCCACAATCTGCACACGCAAGCCAAAGTTCGTATCTTTGAGGCCAGGAATGACGTCAGGGTGGGCATAGAAATCAAGTGGGGTCTTGTCGCTAGAGCTGTCGACGAGAACGCTCCAGCTTTTTGGATACTTGAACGTTAGCGAACCAAAGGTCGATGGCCCAGTATAAGACTCAAACGGATCTTTTAACTCCTCTTTAAACTCAGCGTCCTTGGCCTCGTTCGCTTCCTTTACCGCAACAGCGTTTGCTGCCGCAATCTTTGCATCGAGGTTTGTTTGCGCTTCATTTTGACCGATAAATGCAGCGATGGCTGCTCCTGATGCAATCACGAAAAGCACGGTCATCAGGATAGCAACAAAGAAGCTTCGGTTTCGCTGCCGAGCAGTGTGTGCATTAATTGGCGGGAAGTCTTGTGGCTGAACCATAAGCTCAATGATACTACAGGTGTTTCTTATTTGTACAGGTAGAGATAGAAGTTACGCTGGCTTTTTGCGTGTTTCTTTTCTTTTATACGAAATGAATGACTGACGAGGCGGTAGGATTTTCCCTCTCGATAGCCCTCGATTTGCGCGTGTAATTTGCTCATGTAGTTGTCAAGTAAAAACACATACATGCCGTCAGATTGTGGCCAGGTTTTTGACCAATAGTCGCCCCAGATAATCTGCACGCCTGGATACTTGCGGCAACGAAATCGAGATGCGAGCACCAGTAGCGGGTTGAGCTCATAGCCAATGACTTTCAGCCCGCGTTTCGCAGCAGCTTTTGCGACCACTCCGTCACCGCTCCCAAGCTCCAGCATCGTCTGGCCTGGCTTTAGATCAAGTAAATCAAGTGCGACTTCAACGTCTCGACGCATGGTCGGCAAGTATGGCGCGCCGCGCAGCACTGCCACCCCGAACAATAGCGCCAAAACGATAAATAGCCAGAGAAGCATTAGTCTCCTTTGAGTTTCTTTTCAGCGGCTGTTAACTGCGTCTCGAGCTGTTTGATAATTTTGAGCGCCTCATCGTAATCTTTCAGCATGGCGTCAACGTCATCATGAGCTGCCGTTTCAAAGGACGTTAGTAATTCATCCAATTCGGCTTTCAGTTGTTTGTACGATTTTTTTGCCGTCATGTTCTTGTCTCCTTTACTACCGCGCTGGCAGTCTGCTTTGCGCGCTCTATTTCAATTGTATCGCCTACTCGCAGCTTTTCCGCAGCTTTTAGCATTTTGCCGTTCCGATGCACGAGCGCGTATCCGCGGGCGAGCGTATGTTTCGGGTGATAACTATCGAGTCGTCTTAGGGCATGTGTCGTCTCAGTTTGCTCCTGCTGCACCCAACGGGCTGCTAGTTCACTCACTCTATCGCGTATGGCTTCAAGTTCATTCGATTCGTCTTGCAACATCGCAGTCGCGTAGCCTTGCAACGCAGCTCGCCTGTCCTTCAATGTGCGTAGCACTTCACGTCTATCAGGCAGCAGTAATTCTGCCGCGTTACTTGGTGTACTTGCTGCCATATCAGCCGCACGCTCGGCTAAGCTTATGTCGATTTCGTGGCCGATTGCCACAACACTCGGCAGTCGACTGGCAGCAACTGCCCTGACCACGCGCTCATCGCTAAATGCGGCTAGATCATCGGCCGAACCGCCGCCGCGGATGAGCACCACAACATCTGCGCTGCTTTCGTTCGCCCTATGCAGTGCTTGCACGATTTCCTCCGGCGCCTGATTCCCCTGCACACTGGTTTGATAAAACGTAATTGATGCCAAAGGCCACCGTGCTGCCGCAATCTTCATAAAATCGGCTTGCGCTGCTGACCTGTCGGCAGTCACGAGGGCAATTGTCTCGGGCGGATACGGCACCGGACGTTTGCGTTCTTCCGCAAACAACCCTTCTTTGGTAAGTTTTGCCTCTAGCTTGTCGGCCGCTTTTTTCAGACTACCTTCGCCAACCGGCCTGATCGACTGCAAGTTCAAGCTGAAGCCAAACTGCGGGTGCACACGCGGCTCAGCGGTAATCTCAACCATCATGCCATCCTCAAGCGGACCCGGCAGCTGATAGACGGTGCCAAACAGCCGCAACTTTGCGTATTCGTCTTTCAGATCGGCGTAGACCCACCTGCCTTTCGCAACTTTAAAGGAGTCGAGTTCACCAACAATCGTCATGCTCGGGTAGACCGTCGACAAAGTTTGATTCAAAACGGCAACGGCATCAACTACGGAGAAAATTGGAGCATGCATAGTTTTAGTATAGTGCAAGACGTGCTACATTCTGTTTATGCAATCTATTGGCCAGTTTGCCTCATGCTTTGAGCCTTTCTCACAAAAAGATAGGCTGTTTGTATATCTAGTGGGTATTATCATTGCGCTCGTTATTTTTACGCTGCTCCACACATTGTTTTACAAAAACCTTAAAAAGGCACACTCCGAAAATCGCATCATGCTACAACTTTTTGCAGTAAGCGCGGTTTCTACGATTGTTTTCGCTGTGATTGCATTCATGCTTGCATCAAACGAGATTAAAGGAAAAGAATGCGGTGCGATTGCTGTTGAAAATGAGCTTTCAAACTCTCTACTGACATTCGGAATTATTTTCTTAACCAGCTCAGGAATCACGACTTTTCTACAGCCTGCAGGTAGTGTTATAGCCAAAAACTCAAATTCTGCGATGACAAGTTTCTTGGGTGTAAGCAGGCTACAAAAACTAGTTATAATACTTGTGGTAGTAGCTGCAGTCTTAGCTGCACTTCTTTTATGGAATCAGTCGATCAGTTTAAATAACTAGATACTAGTCATCTTCTTCGCCGATGCCTTCGATTTCGTCAGGATCTAATCCATCGTCGGCTAAAGCTCGCTGGTACAGAATGTAGCCAATCGGCAGGAAGAGGCTCATGTTGAACACGCGGTACACCAAGGTAGCAGATAGCGCCAAGGCTTTGTTAACGCCAGCCGATGCCATGACCGCTGTCATCAATCCTTCATAAATGCCGACGCCGCCAGGCAGCACCGCGACAAGACCAGCAACGTTCGCGACGGCATAGGAAATGATAATTGCGCCAGGGTTCACAATCTCGCCGAAAGATAAGTACACAACAAAAATCGTGAGGATCTCAGTAAAGTTCATGAGCATGGTCCAGAAAAACGGCCAGCGTAAATCACGCCAATTTTTACGCACTTTCTTGTAGTCTTCGTGTAAATCTCCAAACAATGCTTCAATCTTCTTGATGTTGATTGGGCGCTTATTCTTGCGATGAAAAGTCTGTATGACCGAATTGAGCAGGCGCGGCAACGCAGCAGTCGTGCTCTTCACTCGTTTTTCATCACTGATAATGAAAATCAGAACCGCTGTCGCGAACACGATAAACATGGACAGCATGCTCGCAATAAGGATAATAAGCCGACTTGCCGAGCCAAAAACTGATAGTAATACTAGCGCAATCATTAGGTAGACAATAAATGATAGAAACGTCAGAAAATGACGCGAGGTTTGCAGCAGCGTCGTTTTCGAGCCGCGGACGCCAAGTTTTTTCAGCCGAACGCCGAGGTACCCAAACCCGCTCACACCACCTGATGGAAAGACGTTGTTCACAAAGTTCATTTCTAGGCTGACTTTAAACAGTTCACGGGTTTTGATCTTCTCACTCATTGTTTTCAGATAGCTCTGGTAAAACTTGGCGACAGCAAAGTGATTACCCAGCTGCAGAGGAATAACGAGCACCAGCCAGAACAGATTCAAGTCGGCAAATGTCCGGAATGCCTCCGCAATCTGCTCGCGGGCAAACACAACCAAGAGCAGCATAGCCGCAATGGTGATGGCATTAATCCAGAACTTAAATGACTTAAAATTCACTTAGCTATATAATAGCAGCTAATGTTTGAAAGTGTTTTTATCCTCGGTCGGCAGCCAGCACTCGGCATTGCTGAACTTGAAAGTTTATTTGGCGCAGATAGCCTAGAGCCTTTTGGGAGTCAGGCGTGCTTTGTTGACGTTGACGCGCACGAGGTCGACTTCAAAAGAATTGGCGGCAGTACCCGCGTAGCCAAAGTTTTGACAGAACTTCCATCCACAAAATGGCGCGATATTGAGAAGTATTTGTTCGACACAACGCCCGAGCATGCAACGTTCATCGATGGCAAACTGAAGCTCGGTATCAGCACGTTCGGCGTAAAGCTGTCAAAAAAGGATCTACAGCGCTCTGCCCTGTCAATTAAAAAAGCTATAAAGAGTGCAGGTATGTCAGTGCGAGTTGTGCCTCATGAGGGCTTAGAGCTCAATGCTGCCTCGGTGCTCAACAACAAGTTGACGGCGGAAAATGGCTGGGAGCTGCTCATCATATCTGATGGAAAGAAAGCCTACCTCGCGCAAACCGTCTCCATCCAGGACATCGATGCCTACGCAGCGCGTGACCGCGAGCGCCCAATGCGTGATGCCAAAGTCGGCATGTTGCCGCCGAAACTCGCACAAGTAATTATTAATCTAGCTAGAAACGACGAAAGAATAAATCCGCAATCTGAACACCATTTGCTTGATCCATTTTGTGGAACTGGAGTGCTGGTACAGGAAGCTCTGCTTATGGGTTACTTTGTTCACGCTACTGACATAGATAGCCGGATGATAGCCTATACACAAGACAACATCACTTGGCTTAGCGAAAACTATCACTACCCTGGCACACTTCTATCAGTACGAACTGCCGACGCAACAGATTTTCAGTGGATCGAAGCAAATATTCTTGATTCTGTGGCTTGCGAAACATACCTAGGTAAGCCTCTCTCTGCCCTTCCACCATCTGACCAGCTAGCAAAAATCATGCAGGAAGCCAACGAAATAAACCACAAATTCCTGCAAAATATCGCGCCGCAGCTCAAGGCTGGGACGAGGCTCTGCGTGGCTGTTCCGACGTGGCGCGGAAAGAGAGAGTTTTTACACCTCTCAGCGCTTGATTTCCTTAGCGAAATGGGCTATACTCGAAAGTCATTCAAATACGCAACGAATGATGACTTGATTTATCACCGTGAAGGTCAGGTTGTCGGACGAGAATTAGTAGTTTTAGAGAAGGAGTAGTCTGAATGTCACATGTGAAAGCTGGAGGAACCAGCAAGAATGTCCACGACAGTCCCGGCCAGCGGCTTGGGTTAAAGCGCTCAGGTGGGCAAAAAGTTCGTAAAGGTGAAGTACTCGTTCGCCAAGTTGGCATGAGTAAGCTTGCCGGCAAAGGCACCTACCTTGCGCGTAACTACACGATTCATGCAGCAAAAGACGGCGTTGTTAACTTTATCAGCCGCCGCAAGAAAACCTACACCGGCAAAACCGTCCCCCGTACCGAAGTCACAGTCGAATAATCCTAGAACCCGCCCAAAGAACCAGAACTAGGAATTTCTGGTCGATACTAATCTTCTATTAGTCGTCAAACGGATTAGAGCTACCGTAGTCTTTTTTGAAATCCTCTGGAGTTGTTGTAGTCGCTGGAGGTAACGTTGTGGTGGTTTCTGAGGTTGGTGGGATCGTTGTGGTGGTTTCTGAGGTTGGTGGGATCGTTGTGGTGGTTGTAGAAGTACGAGGTGGCTCTGTCGTTTCAGGAGTTGTAGTCGTAGGCTGGAGATTAGTGTTGCCTACTACGGCAGCCATTGCTGCTCTATCGGCTTCTGTCATTGTGGCTTTAGCTCCTTGTAGAGTCGAAGCTCCGAGTGCTCTTTCTGTCGTTTCTTGAGGTTCGCCAAGACGACCTCCATCTTCTGGAGCCTTCCAGCTTCCCTGTGGTTTGTCAGCAGGCAGAGGTTCACCGATTGCATCCCGTGGTATGCCATCTAAATCTCGCGCAAACTTTGATACTGGGCTACCATCGGTTAGTGGATCAAACTTTGGTGCTTCATTATTCATTTTTTATAGTTCTTTCTTTTTTGTTTTGCTTAACAATAGTTTGATTATAGCAAAAAGTAGCTTAAAAGTCAATAAGCTTATGCTCTTCATAATCCTCTAGTCTCAGATTTCGAGCTTACTACCACGCCTAGCACATTGGCTTGAGCGCAGCTTGGACTTTCTTCGTTCGCGCGCGGAGCGAGCCGTATTTACTACGGTGAAGTGAGTACGATGGACGAAAAAGTTCAAGATGTGCCAAGAAGAAAACTGGCGCGGCTGACGCAGTCAGTCGGCAGAGCTTTCTGGCCAATGAGCTAGCGTTAGACGCCGAGAATGTCTTTCACGCGCTGCACCACGTCCGAAATCACCACCTGTGACTTCACTAAATAGTCATCAACGCCGTATTCTTTGGCCTTCTCCTTGTCAGCTTCTTGGCTGAGAGCGGTGAGCATAATGATCTTTGTATTGGCTGTTTCTGGCGTGTTTCGCAAGATATCGAGGACGTCGAAGCCAGAGACTTTCGGCATCATAATATCGAGGAGAATAATGTCCGGACGAAACGACACTGCTGCAGCGAGCGCTTCTTCCCCGTTTGGTACGCGTTGCACGCTGAAGCCTTCAGCTTCAAGGCGCATCTGATAGACGCTTGCGAGAGCGTCATCGTCTTCTACTAATAAAACTTTCTTTTGTGTATTTTGATCCATAATAGCTTAAGCATACGCTACAGCGTAGGGTAAGCGCAAGCGTTTTACTTCTTAGCGGCTTCTATGAATCCTTTGAAGAATGGCCACGGGCGATTCGGACGAGAGTTAAACTCCGGATGAGCCTGCGAACACAGGAAAAATGGATGATCGATAGCGTCAATCATCTCTACCAAACTACCATCTGGCGACAGCCCCGCAACTCGAATACCCCAGTCTTCGTAACTGTCTCGAAAGTCGTTGTTACATTCATAGCGGTGACGGTGGCGCTCTTGTACAGACGAGGCTTTATATACATCTGCTGCCGTCGTGCCCTTCTGGATGATCGCTTCGTAATTACCCAGACGCATCGTGCCGCCAGTTGCTTCCTTACCCTTCTGATCTTCCATAGTGCTGATCACAGGGCTTGCGGTTTTACTATCAATCTCAGTGGAATTTGCATCTGTCAGCCCTGCAGCTCTCGCAGCAGCGATCACAGCCACCTGCAACCCAAGGCAAATACCTAAATATGGTTTTTTCTGCTTCAATGCATAATCGGCCGCAATTACCATGCCCTCAACGCCACGTTCACCAAACCCGCCAGGAACAACAATGCCGTCCGTCTTATCCAGAACAGACTCGACATTTTCTTTGGTTATTTCCTCAGCGTCAACCCACTCTAGGTCAACCTGAACACCCTGATCCCAACCCGCTGCATTCAAGGCTTCAAACACTGACATATACGTGTCCTCATTATTGAGGTATTTTGCAACGACGCCGACATGAACGACTGGTTTGCTCTGGTCGGTGGCGTGCTCTACCATAGTCTGCCACTCGGAAAGGTTAGCTTTTGGCGTTTCCAAATTAAGTCTGTCTGCAAGTACCTGGCCAATGCCACGTTTTTGCAGTGTCAGAGGTACTTCGTAGATAGAGCTGGCATTTGGCAGACTAATGATTGCCTGCTCAGGTACGCCAGCGAACAGACTCAGCTTCGAAATAATATCTTCATCTGCATCTTCTTCGCTGCGTGCGACCAGCACATCAGGTACGATACCAAGGCCGCGTAAATCTTTCACTGCATTCTGAGCTGGTTTTGACTTCAACTCCTTGCTGGCTCCAAGATATGGCAAATACACAACATGGACAAAAGCCGCATTTTCACGGCCAACCTGCACGCTGAGCTCACGAATGGCTTCGATAAACGCGAGCCCTTCGTAATCTCCGACCGTGCCGCCAATCTCGACAATATGCACGTCAAATCCCTCAGCAGCTTTGGTAATGCGATCAATGATAACGTTTGTCACGTGCGGAATAATTTGCACCGTTTTGCCGAGATACTTACCGGCGCGCTCGTCAGCGATGACTTCACTCATGACACTACCGCTAATAACTGCACTCGACCGCTTTAATTCAATATCCATGAAGCGCTCGTAGTGGCCAAGATCGAGGTCAGTCTCAGCGCCGTCTACCGTGACAAAACACTCGCCATGCTCTCCAGGGTTCAACGTACCTGCGTCGACATTCAAATACGGATCGCATTTCTGGATGTTGACTTTAAGGCCGCGAGCTTTAAGAATATTGCCAATTGAGGCGGCCGTAATACCCTTTCCAACTCCGGAAAGCACGCCACCAACAACAAAAATATACTTCACTGGCTTGGCCATCGTGTTCTCTTGCACCTCTAACTTAAACACCAATGATACGGTATATCGTCGCTGCAGGCAAGCGGCTACTGCGTGAGAAGCACTCGCGCGCGATCTGCTTGCGGATCACGCTCAGCTTCACGATCGTCATTTGTCAGCTCAACTGACTCGTCTGGTTCTATACCTTCTTTATCGATATTTTTTCCGGCAGGCGTGAACCAGCGTGCTATCGTCACTTTCAATGCACCGCCATCTTGCAATGGAATAAGTTGCTGCACACTGCCTTTTCCAAAGCTAGTTTGTCCGACTAGAGATGCCCTGTTGTTGTCCTTTAGCGCTCCGGCGACAATTTCACTAGCACTCGCACTTCCTTCGTTGATGAGCACCACAACATCTTCATCGGCTAGTATTGGCGCGTTTGCTGAAGTAAATGATTTTACAACCACGTCTTCCTTTTTCTCTTCGAGTATGGTTGCGCCTTTATCGAGAAATACATCGGCCACGCCAACTGCGGCATCAAGCAACCCACCCGGGTTACCGCGCATGTCGAGGATGATATCGTTGATACCTGCGTCACTAAACTCTTTCGCTGCTTGTCTGGTTAATTCGACCGTGTCGTCACCAAAACGGCCAATCGTGATGACCCCCACACCATCTTGCACTTCCCACTCGACACTTGGTATGTCGATCGTGTCACGAGTGATGGTAGTTTCGACCCGCTCTCCGTCTCTGAGCAAGGTCAAGGTGACGTCTGTCCCCTTTTCGCCGCGGATTCGCTGCACAGCCTCTGATATCGTGATGTCAGCAGCATCCTCACCCTCAATCTCTAAGATGACGTCTAGCGGCTGCACTCCAGCCGCTTCTGCTGGCGCGCCTTTAATTGGCGAAACGATAACGACGAAGTTGCCTTCCTTGCCAAGCTCAGCGCCAATGCCTTCAAACGTTCCATTCAGGCTAGCGTTAAACTCGGAGGTTTCTTCCGGGCTAAGATATTCGGTGTAGGTATCACCGACAGCAGCAACAAAGCCTCGCTTCAGGCCTTCTTCGAGATCATTGACGTCGAACTCACCGTCGTAATTTTCTACCAGTTTATTGTAGATTTCCTGAAGGTCAGCAGTCGAGAACTCATCGCCAGCCTCTTCGCTAAAGTCAATCGTTGGCGCTTTGTTAAAACTGATTCTACCATCGCCGAGTAAGTAGCCCAGGCCGAACATCACCACGAGTGCGAAGCTAACGACAGCAACCTTTGTAAACCCGCTGCGATTCCCTTTACTCACACTTTCACGCTCCATTTGATTATCTCGTTGCTGATTATTTTCCACCCTGACTCTCTTTCTTTGGCTTTGGGATTAACCCCAATAAGTATTGTAATTACACGCAGCTGGTCCGCCCGACATGTGCGCATAGACGCTGATGTGTCCCGCTGGGTGCTGGACAATTGCAACATAGCCGTAGGCGTTATTTGACGTGCCGAGTAATTCATTTGAGCACCCGCGGTATAAATAGCCCGAATCAATCGCATAAATTGCACCGCCACCCGGATAGTAGTCAATGCCTGGGTGATAGCCCGAGTAATAAATCGGGTTAGCGACACCATAGCCTTGGCTTACATACGTTGGGTCGACTGGTTGCGTCTGAATATACGGTGTTGGATTAGTCACGGCACCGCCGAGACGAACTTCCAGGTGCAAGTGCGGTCCTGTTGACAATCCTGTATTACCGACAGCACCAACAATGTCGCCAGCCACGACCGGTCCGACTGGTGATGTTTTGAAGCTTCCACTTGATAGCGCCGCAGCCAATGCTTGTTCAGCCTCTTCGAGCTGTGCAAGTCTATCGCGCACTATCTCTTTATACTCAGCTTCTTGTCCTTGGGTACGCTCGAGAATGACTTGCTGTTCTTGGCGTTTATCAGCTAACACCTCGCGTTGTTGCTCTTGCTTCGCAAGTAGCTCCTCTTGCTCATCTTGCTCCTGCTGAATCTGCAAGCGAAGGGCAACCACACGATCTGCCGATTCTTTCACCGCAGATTGTAGTCGTTCGAGATATTCTTGTTCATTAATGAAGTCAGCGAAGCTATCACTGGCAATCAGCAGCTCAACGGTTGAGGCGTCTCGACGTGCATACAATGCTCTGAGAGCGGCCTTTAGTAAGCCTTTCTGTCTCTCGAGTTCGGCTTCTGCTTCCTTGAGTCGTTTCCCTAGTTCATCAAGCCGGACTTCTGTGAGCTCAATTTCTGTATTCGCCTGAGAAATCTCTGCGTTTAGTTGAGCCACCTTTCCCTCAAGCGTGTCAATTTGAGCAGCTAAATCTTCGATTTTTGCTTCATTCTGACTGATTTCTGCTTGCAGCTGGTTTGCTTTGTTTCGAAGTTCATCAATCGTCGCCGCCCCTGCTTGCCCAAACGTCAAAAGGCTCGCTAAAACAACCGTAAAGGCCAAAAAGAATGCTTTCTGAAGTGTTTGTTTCAGCGCCATAAGCATAATTATACCATAAGTAGCTTGCTTATTTTCATAAGCTCGGGGGAGGTAAGCTAGAGTCTGAAGGAATGTGCGCATCTAATTTCGCTAAGAAATCCCAATCTGGCGGCTCATTGCCCATTTGAGGCAAAAGCGACGTGGGCTGCTCGATTGAAAATGTCGCTGTTCCATCCTGCAACGACTGCATACCTAGCTCGCTAAATCCAACGCTCGTCCCTGTTATCTCACCATCTAGTCTTTGAATCCTCACGTCCAGAGCTTCGGCTGGAATCTCACCGTTTATAAGAAACAAGCTAAACCCGCTCCCTCTAAATGTCATTCCCTTTATTACAGATGCTAGCTCTCCTTCGTTCATCCCATCAGCAACTAACTTAGACAGTCCTTCATTAGTAACACCGGACTCCAGCGCTTTACTAACTAACTGAACCTGTCTCTGCTCAATACTTTGCATGCGCTCTCTCAATAACTCTGCGTATGGTTTATTTTCGGTATTTATTTTTTCTATCACAAAAGTATAATATCAAATTTTAGTAAAAAAAGCAATATTGTTCTTTGAGAACTATCGTGCTCTAGGCTTGAGCTGTTTTTTATATTTTTGTATGAATTGCAAGCGAGGCGTATCAGGCATACGTTAAAGCGCGACTCGCAGGCAAAAAGACGGAAAAGAGCCAAGAGATCAGCGGCGCAGCAAGCATGCTTGCTGGCAGGCTGACTGGCCTAGAGTGCGAGGTTTTACCAATGTTTTAGCTTGAGGTACTTCTCCATCGCAAGCATCGACGACACTGCACCGATAAGAATACCGAGTAAGATTAATGAAGCAAGCATAACGGTCACAATTCCTGTTTCTGTAAAGAAGGCATACGTCTGTGCAAACTCTTTCTGATTGGACACTTGCCCACCGAGAGAATAAATCAGTGAGTAAACGCCTACTGTCGAGATAATGCCTGCAAACACACCGTACAGCGAGGCTTCAACTAAGAAAGGGCCTCGAATATAGCTTGGCGTCGCACCTATCAATTTCATGATGCGTATTTCGTCTCGACGAGTGTAGATTGCCATCCGTATCGTGTTGAAGATGATCATGATTGACACAGCCGATAATGTTAATGCAGCCACAATGCTCGCTGTATTAATAAAAGTCTGCGCTGAAGCGGCTTTATCAATCGTGGCTTGTGCGTCGGTCTGACCAAGTGAAACGCTGTCGATGAACACAGCGTTTTCCTCACGCGCAGCAAAATCACCAATTTCTGGCATGCGCTCCAGATCACTTACGGTGATGCGCAAACTCGCCGGCAGTACATCATTCCCCGCCAGGGCCAAGGCCTGCAAGATATCATCGTCATTCTGAAAATCACCTGCTAAATCAACCCGCGCCTGATCTTGCGTGATGTAGTCGATACTTTCAACAAAATCGAGTGCCAATATACGGCTCTGCAGCAGATTTCGCTCTGTGTCGCTAACGTCATCAACAAGATAGATAGATGCTTTCAGGTCGCGAGCAAGCTCATCGATAGCGTTATTCGCCGTTACGTTGAGCACAACGGCAATAGCAATAATCGTCAAAGCAACAATCATCACCGCGGTTGCAGCGATGGTCAACCACGCGTTACGAAACAGATTGAGAAAGCCGGTTTTAATAATACGGCGGGTCGTATTAATTTGCCGCGCTGTCATCCCTGCCATTACGAGTACACCGACCTTGCTTTATCACCGACAACCTTGCCGTCTTTTATCGTTACGACGCGGCGTTTCAGTTTATCGACAATCTCTTTGTTATGCGTCGTTAAAATAACCGTTGTACCGTATTTGTTAATCTTTTCGAGGACGCGGATAACATCCCAGGCATGCTTTGGATCAAGGTTTCCGGTCGGCTCATCGGCAATGAGGATTTTTGGCTGGCGGACAATGGCACGCGCAATCGCCACGCGTTGGCGTTCACCGCCTGATAGCTCTATCGGATAGCTTTGACCTTTGCCTTTTAGGCCGACGATATCGAGCACCTTCGGAACCGTGTGCTTAATTTCTTTGTTGCCCATTCCGACAATTTCGAGAGCAAAGGCAACATTCTCAAATACTGTTCGGTTCGGCAACAACTTAAAATCCTGAAACACAACGCCGATTTTACGTCGTAAGTATGGAATGTCCTTATCACGCAAGCGTTCATAATCGATGCCGCCGACGACAATTTTGCCGCTGGTGGGCTTTTCTTCACGGGTAAGTAATTTCAGAAGTGTTGATTTTCCCGCCCCTGATGGACCGACAATCACAACGAACTCTTTTGATTCCACATGAAGATTGATGCGCTCAATCGCGACACCACTCTTTTTCTTATACTTTTTCGTTACCCTGTCTAATAAGATCATTCGGGTTTAATTATACCACTTATGCTGTTAGCTGCGATTCAAGAAATGCATCAATAAATACACTGATGTCGCCATCAAGTACAGCAGCAGCATCAGTCGTCTCGGCCTTTGTCCGCGTATCTTTGACCATCGTATACGGGTGCAGAACGTAGTTACGGATCTGGTTACCCCATGCCGCCTGCTCGTTCGGTCCTTTGAGTTCGCTGATTTTATCCTTGTGCTGCTCTAGCTGTAGTTGTGCCAAACGCGATCGTAAAATTGTCATGGCCGTTTCTTTGTTTTGCAACTGGCTACGTTCGTTCTGGATTGCGACGACAATACCTGTTGGCAGATGCGTTATGCGAACCGCAGAATCGGTCGTATTGACTGACTGACCGCCCTTCCCGCCGCTTCGATACACATCTATCTTTAGCTCACTTTCGTCGATCTCGACTTCGTTTGGTGAGTCGATTTTTGGCATGATTTCAACGCGTGCAAAGCTTGTTTGCCGCAGATTGTCAGCGTTGAACGGGCTAAGCCGGACCAGGCGGTGGACGCCGTTTTCACCTTTCAATCGACCGTAGACGAAACTGCCACCTGAAAGTGCAATCGTGGCGCTCTTTATGCCTGCTTCGTCACCGGCTGAACTATCGATTATTTCGACCTTTAGATCTTCTTGTTCTGACCATCGAGTGTACATTCGTAGCAGCATCTCAGCCCAGTCCTGGGCATCCGTGCCACCTGCCCCAGCGAATATGCTGAGTACCACATCATTGTCATCATACGGGCCGCTAAATTGCAGCTCACGGCGAGCCTTTTCGTATCGCTGCTGCACGCCTACATGCTGAGTATGAATATCTCCATCAAGTGACGTGTCATCGAGTTCGGCGAGTTCTTTGACATCTTTGGCGTCATGTTCGAGTGCACGCCAAAACGTCACACGTTTTTCAAGCTTCGCAGCCTTTTTACTGACGTTCTGCGCATTTGCTTGATCATTCCAGAAATCAGGAGCTTGCATATCAGCCGTAAGCGATTCGAGCTCTTTCTCCTGTGCAGAAATGTCGAGCTGCTCAATTGCCAGTCGAATATCATGCAGCAGTTCATCTATTGGCCGAACATCATTCATAGCCAGTAGTATACCCGCTTACTTTTCCGAGCTAAAAATTTCGCTCGCGTAATCGTAGAGTTTGCTTGCTGGCTTCGTCGATGTCGATCCAAGTACACCCAGTGCCCATGCGTTCGCATCAATAATTTCGTTGAAGACTTTGACGCAGCGGGCTGGCGTCACCTTCTCTAGTGTGTGGGTTAGTTTGTTTATTTCCGGGACTTCATCGTCCTGATAATAACGTGCGTAGGCCTGCAACAAACTACCAGCGGTTTGACCTGAACGCATTGTGCGGCCGAGCAGGTGCTTCTTTGCCGCTTCAAACTCAGCCTCATCAATCTCACCATTTTTTAGCCGTAAACATTCATCGCGAATAAGCCGCATAAACGCTTCACTGTTTGATTTGCTAACTTGCGCACCAATCCACCAACCACTTGCACTGCCAACTCTATCAGCTCCTGACGCGGTGTGATAGACAATTCCCCGCTCACGTCCCGTTCCGAAAATACGAGAATCCCATGTATCAGTCAGCATGGTCGAAATGATGTGCAGCGCTGCCATATCTGGCTGATCAAACAGTCGATCGGCGTACATGTCAAGATACATGAATACATTTGGCACGCTCGGCTTGCGCAACACGAGTGCTTCGCCCGGACTTACAGGCATTTCATCTGGCATTGCTATGCGCTTGCTCGCTTTCGGCAGCTGCAGACGATCTTCTAGCAATGTAGTGACTTCGTCATAATTCCCGCCAAAATGTCCAGCAATAATAAAGCGAGCATTCGCAAGGGTATGTGTCTCTGCGTAATGTTTACGCAAATCATCGCGTGTCACTTGCTGCATAAATTCCAGTCGCTCGTTATCCGTTAGCGAACGCAAACCCATAGCTTGACGCAATGCGAGAGAAAGGTGGCGGAAGTGATTATTTGAGCGACTAATAAGCTCCTCACGTACACTACTGAACTCGGCATCAAACTCTTCCTGCAAAAACAGTGGCGTGGAAATACCATCAAACAACAGTCCCAATACGCGCTGCCACTCAAAATCGGCCGCCTCCGCTTCATAGGTAATGTCATAGACACTGGTCGAGGCGTTGTGTGTCGCACCATTCTGCTCAATCGCCGCCTGAAAATCACGAGCCTTTTTATAGTACTTGTTCGCTCCAAGCAGAATGTGCTCCATCAAGTGAGCTGTTTCCCATTTTTCATCGCTAAGCAAAAATTCACCGGCGCGAAAACTGACTTCACAGGCAACAACGCCAGTTTTTGGCGTATCAATTATTAAGCCTTTTAACCCTGAAGCGAGTGTAATTTCGTGGACACTATGCTTTAGCATTTACTTTCGATTTTTCTTTCGATTTTGCCGCTGCGTTTTCTTCTTTTTCTTGGCTGCGGCCTTCTTTTTTGCAGATCCGACCTGTACTGTTTTCACAACCTTGAAATCATCTTCACTTAATTCATCACCCGTTTCAACAATCTTATCAGCGTTATCAACTGAAGCGCGTGCCGCACGTGTTAGTTCAGTCTCAACTGATGCATCAAGCTGACTCTCGCTTACCGGGCGTGCATGGAAAAGGGCCTTCAGCACGTCCTCACGAAGCGTGCGTTGCATATCCTCAAAAATAACCTTACTTTGGCGACGATATTCGACAAGTGGGTCACGTTGACCTACAGAGTTCCAGTGAATTCCCTGACGCAAATGATCCATGTTCTCGAGATGCTGCATCCACAGATTATCCATGACTTGCAGATAGATATCTCTTTCAACCTTGCCCATAATTTCTTCACCAAAGTCTTCCGTCTGCGTTTTGTAACGGTTAATGACGGTTTTCTTTAGTTCAGCCTCGAATTTATCGGCTTCTGTTTCAAACAGTTTATCGAGCTCTTCCTCGTGCAAACCAAACACCTGATGTAGTTGATTCTCGAATTCATCCGAATAGGAATCAGGAGATGTCACCATCTCTTTGATTTGCTCGTTAATAAAGTCTTTTATTTTGCCGGTGACGTTTGTTTGCTTTAATACTTCACGGCGAATCTTATAGATCGCCACGCGGTGACGGTTCATGACATCGTCATACTGCACAACATTTTTACGCTGATCAAAGTTAAAGCCTTCGACTCGCTTTTGTGCCGCCTCTAACGAGCGGGAGATAACGCGATTTTGAATCGGCGTTTCGTCATCGATATTAAGCCGTTGCATGACTGATTTGATACGATCACCGCCAAACACGCGCATAAGATCATCTTCGGTGCTGACATAGAATTGCGTCTCACCAGGGTCACCTTGACGACCGGCACGACCACGCAGCTGGTTATCGATACGCCGCGATTCATGTCGTTCTGAGCCGATAACATACAAACCGCCGAGGTCTTTTACCCCTTCACCAAGAACAATGTCAGTACCACGACCGGCGATGTTGGTCGCGAGTGTCACTGCGCCCTGCTGTCCGGCACGTTCGACAATCTGCGCTTCACGCTCGTTGTTTTTCGCGTTCAAAATCTCGTGTTTGATGCCTTTTTTCTTCAGCAAGCGACCAATCTCTTCGTTATGCTCAATGGCACTGGTGCCGATCAAGACTGGCTGCCCTTTTTCTTGCAACTCTTTCACCTGCGAGGCGATTGCTTCATATTTGCCCTTTTTCGTGCGGTAGATTTTGTCAGCTTTGTCATCACGTGCGATCGGTTTGTTTGGTGGAATTTCAACGACATCTAGCTTATAAATCTGATGAAACTCTTCTTCTTCCGTCTTAGCCGTTCCTGTCATACCCGACAGCTTGTCGTACAAGCGGAAGTAGTTCTGGAATGAAATCGTCGCAAGTGTCATTGATTCTTCCTGAATCTCGACGTGTTCCTTGGCTTCAATTGCTTGGTGCAGGCCCTCGTTGTAACGTCGACCCTTGAGCATACGACCAGTGAATTGATCAACAATCACGACTTCTCCGTCCTTGGAGACAACATAATCTTTGTCGCGTTTGAAGAGCGCCTCTGCGCGCAAAGCCTGGTCAAGGTGATAGATCGTTCGAATGTGGTCGGTTGCGTAGAGGTTATCAATACCAAGCGCTTTTTCAACGTAGTCAATGCCCTCGTCGGTCAGCGTGACAGTTCGGCGTTTTTCATCAACATCAAAGTGTTTTTCGGGCTTAAGCTGACGTGCAAGCTTCGAGAACTGTTCGTAAGCCGCTCCGCTCGTTGCAGACGGTGCGGAAATAATCAGCGGCGTACGCGCTTCGTCAATAAGAATTGAGTCGACTTCGTCAACGATCGCATAGTTGAGTTCGCGCTGCCGAAGCTGAGATACCTCGCGCACCATGTTGTCACGTAAGTAATCAAACCCAAACTCATTGTTCGTGCCATAGGTAATGTCGGCGGCATAGGCTTCTTGGCGCGTTGCTGGCCGCAAGTGTTTGAAGCGCGGATCAGTGTGTTCTTCATTCGAATACTCAGGGTCAAAGATGAACGAGTGGTCAGGAATAATAACGCCGACGCTGAGTCCAAGTGCGGTGTAAACTTGACCCATCCAACCAGCATCACGCTGCGCAAGGTAATCGTTTACGGTCACCACGTGCACACCCTTGCCGCTCAAACCATTGAGATATACCGGCAGCGTTGCAACCAGCGTTTTACCCTCACCGGTCTTCATTTCTGCAACTGTGCCTTCATGCAGAACCATACCACCAATCAGCTGGACATCGTAATGCCTCTGGCCAAGTGTTCGGCTCGCCATTTCCCGTACTGTCGCAAAAGCATCAGGCAGGATATCGTCGAGCGTGGTTCCCTTTTTCTCTAGTTGCTTTTTAAATTCGTCCGTTTTCGCCTTCAGTTTACTATCGGACAGTTTTTTATACTCATCCTCTAGGGCATTGATTACTTTGACCTTTTTACTTAGGCGTTTGATTGTCTTGGCTTGCGGGTCGCCAAGAATTTTCTTTGCTAATTTCTTCATTACTGATTAGTTTACCCTTCTTGTTTTGCAGATTCTTGCGAGAATTTCCTCGCCCACCCAATGCAAAAAACTTTGGGCTCATTATACCTCACCACCTCAAGTAATGGCGAATGGATTTAGCGTTTTTTGAACAACCGTCCAAGTGCTCTGCGTGCGCCGTTGTTTTTGCGCCTGAAAGGCTTTAAGGCTGGGAAACCGGCGTTATGAAACGCTGGGTTTCCCCTCCTTAGACGCGGGCAAAATCTCTATGATTTTGTCCGGTGATCCAACCCCTTCTTTGCATAATTTTTCTCACAATAAATGTGAGAAAAATTATCGTCGTTTAAAAATTCTACCGAGTGCTCTGCGTGCGCCGTTGTTTTTGCGCTTGTCACGACTTTGAGAATGTTTTTCTTTGTGCTTTTTGAGCTGATTTTGCAATTTCGTTTCGACAATATCAACTGCCGCGTGCATATTCACCGTTGATTCAACTGCCGTCAACTTATAGTCTGGCGTATGCAAGATAACTTCGGCACTGCATTTCTTTCCGCCCTTGCCAGTGCTTTCCTTTAGCTTGACCTCGGCGCGGGCTTCGCGGCGATTCTCGCGCTTCATATGTCGATCAAGCTTGCCGATTTTTTTCTGTACATAGCGCTCAAGTTCAGGCGTGATTTTGTAACTTTTTTGCGGCGCAGAAATATCAATGTTAGTAATCATAATTCCTTTTTCCCTCCCATGTATTTTTGTAGAACATCTGGTACACGTAACTTTCCTTCAACCGTCTGGTAATGCTCAAGTATCGCGACAAGTGAACGAGCATGTGCAATCGCCGTGCCATTCAATGTATGAAGATACTCAACGGTTCCGTCACCTCTGCGCACGCGGATATTCGCATTACGCGACTGGAAATCAGTGCAGTTCGATGTACTCGTCAGCTCGCGAAAATCGCCATCGACTTTTGACCAGTATTCAATGTCATATTTCTTTGCTGCGGGCGCACCGAGATCGCCGCTCGGTATGTTTACCACGCGATACGGAATACCGATTGCCTGCCATATCTCTTGCTCAATTGCGAGCAGTTTTTCATGCATATCTCGGCTAAGCTCTGGCACGCAAAAGATATACATTTCTACTTTGTTGAACTGGTGAACACGAAATAGACCTCGCGTATGTTTGCCGTAAGTTCCGGCCTCTTTACGGTAACACGCACTGTAGCCGGAATACGTCAGCGGTAATTGCGCTTCATCAATTATTTCATCAGCATGATAGCCGGTTAGTGACATTTCCGACGTTGCAATCAGCGATAGATCCTCACCGTCGATGTAGTACTCATCACTCTGCTCATCACTCCGCGGCGCAAAGCCGGTCGCCTCAGCTACTGAGCTGTTCACGAGGTGCGGGACAGTCATGTAGGTGAAATCATGTTTCTGCATGACTTCTAATGCAAATTGCGTTAAGGCGTTTTCTAAAAGTGCTAAGTCGCCTTTCAGGAAATAGAATTTGCTGCCAGCAACTTTTGCCCCGCGCTCAAAATCCACCCAATCGCGCTGAGAAGCAAAGTCGAGATGGTCCACCGCCCCTGTTGTTTCGCAGTCACCAAATGTCTCAACCGTTTCCCCTTCACCCTCCACACCAACCGGCACGTCGTCAAAATGCGGATTAGGGATCTTGCTGAATTCTGCATTGAACGATTCTTCTGCAGTACGTAACTCGTCTTCACGCGACTGAAGCTCATCTTTTATCTGCTTGCCTTGAGCTATTAAGGAGTCGTCCGGCTTGCCTCCACCGGTTGTGGCGGACTTCATTTGTTCGCTTATTTCGTTGCGCTTCTGACGCAACGCTTCGACTTGCTGTAATACCGCACGTCGCCGTTCATCAAATTCGAGCACCTTCTGCACATCGACATCGACATTTTTTTCTTTTGATTTACGCGCGACTAGTTCAGGCTCATCACGCAAAAGTTGTATATCAATCATTGTCTTCTAGTATACAGCTACTTCTTCAGCGCTTTCAATGTCAGCTGCGTGCGGGCTTTTGCATACTCGCAGTGTTCACATGGACCGCCCATCGCAGCGGTGCCGACCGGTGGCATCTTGTCGCTATCCATGACTTTTTTCATATCTTGAAGAGTTGGCTCAACCCATTTATCACTGCCGGTGTGCGGAAATACGTGAGTATCGAATTCAACAACATTGTTGAACCCGTCGCGATCTTGGGTGCCCGTCGCATAGACAAAATAGCCGGTGTCACTCACCTCGAATCCGTTCTGCCGCAAAAGCCACTGGTACACTTCCATTTGCCGGCGATACATGTCTTGCCATCCGCCGACCGGACCAAGCTTTTTTACCGGCGTGTCCTTGGCGGTTGCTTTATAGTCAACGACAATTAAGTTGCCTTGGGGATCAACCCAGACATCATCAACCGCACCAAATACGTGCAGGTTTGTCGGCTCATGCACGTGGACCACCCCAACAAAGTTCTCACGCCACTCATCCATTTTTTCGTGCTTGAACGGCACCGCTTTGATCTGATTGTCCTTGATTAATGGGTGCGGTTCACCCTTTTCACGGTAGACGTCAAATTCTTTCTTGAACAGCTCATCAATCGCCTTATTGATGTTAAATGGCGGTGAGCTTGGACGCTTTATTTTCAGGCGAACATCCAGCCAGAAGCAGCGCGGACATTGCATGAACAGCTCAATTTTGGAGCGTGAAACCTTGAAGGGTTCTGTTTGCCCCGGCTGATATGGCTTGTTGCGTTCTTTCCAGTAACTCATGAACAACACACCCTCTCTTTCTGGCAATCAACCAAGTTGATTGCACCAAAGAGAGTCTTGGCGCCAAGCACGATTTTTTCCTGTGCTACTCCCTTCAACGTATGTCTATACGTTTCGGTCTGTTGCTCGAAAAGAAATCGCACCTGACACTCAAGTGTGTCACTCATATTTTGCATACCTGTCTTAATTTGCTGGTTTTAGGCTATTCATGATAGCCGCCATTGCTTCGCTGGATTTCTCCCACGTCTCATCAAGAGCAACGACTGCCATTATGTGCAAGTCCTCGTTATCGACGCCAATGACCATCTTGATTGTTGCCGTTGCAGCTGGTCGGTCTTTCAGCTCCGTGCAGCGTCCTTCGACAGCATACGCTGCATCATAGCCGTCACGCTGAACAACTTCGGCTTTCACATTCTCGACTGTAATACATGTCTCGTTCTGGAGCTGCGTTGGGTTTGAAAACTGAGATTCAAACTGGCTGTTGAATAGTTCTTTCTGCGCATCGGTCAGCGTATTGTAGTCGATGCCGAGTGGCTCAAGTGCAAGAATAATTCCCTGATCTGTCTCATCAAGTGTTTTACCGCCTTCACTAAAAGCAATATCAACGCCGTCATCCTCTACTACAACTCGCTCCCAGCCAGTTGGCCGTTTTAGCGCGATGGACTCATATGTCTCATCCACCAGATCATCGACAGCAATGTTGCTGCCGCTAAATGTTGCGTCTTTGATTAGCGTGTAGCCTCCGGCCGCTACTGCTGCGATAACGAGTACGATAATAACTCGCACAATAACGTTGCTATTCTTCTTTTTTGATTCCGCTGGCTTTTCCGCCGGCTGCGTGTTTGCTGTTTCTTCAGCCATTTTCTCACTCCCTCTTTATCCGACCAGTGTAGCATCAAATCACACGAGGATTCGCTGTAAAAATGTCTAAGAGTCTCGCTGTGCTAGCGCTGCAGCCGCTATTGCGGCGGTTTCAGCACGCAAGGTGAAGCTGCTTAATGAAACATGTGGGATGCGTTTTTCGACAAAGTATGCTTTTTCTTCGTCGCTCCAGCCCCCTTCAGGACCGGTCATAATTGCAAGTTTTTTGCAATTAGCTATCAATTCAAGGTGTTTTTCCCCTCGTTCAGCAATAAATATGTCTACTTCATCACCCAGCTCGTTAATGAGAGTTTGCGGCGTAATTGGCTCGCGCAGCCTAGGGATATCAGAGCGACCACACTGCTCTGCTGCCTCGGTAACTATTTTCTGTGCGCGTTCGTGATTCCAGCCAGTTTTCTCAGTGCGATCACACATTAGCGGTACAAAATGACTGACGCCGAGCTCAGTCCCTTTCTGTAGCACCCAGTCGATTTTATCTTTTTTCAGCAAACTAAAACAGAGATAGATGTCTTTTTCAGGCAGTGATGGCTCCATTTCGGTCACGAGCTTAAGGTGTATCGCGTCGTTGCCGATTTTTTCAATCTGATACAGCCGAGTCTCGCGCTCAGCGTTGAACAGAACCACTTCCCGGCCCTCCTGGAAACGCATCACCCGTGTCCACTGATGGAATAGCTCTTTGTCATCCGTCCAAAAATCGTGAACAAGGTCACGGTCCAAGTAAAATCTATGGAGTTTCATCGTCTTTCTAATACTATCAGAGATTCGATGTGTGGGGTGCGCGGAAAGAAGTTGAATCCTTTGGCAAACACGATAGAATAATTTTCTGCTAACAATTTTATATCTCTGGCCTGCGTACTTGGATTGCAGCTAAGATAGATGACCTTCGGCGGATTTACCTCAATAATCCGCTCAATCAAATCGCTGTGCAGCCCTGCCCGCGGCGGATCTACAATAAGGATTCGCTTTGAGTCAATGTAATGGAGTGCTTTTTCTGATTTCGACAGCGTCGCAAGCGAATGACCTGATACGTTACTGTTGAGATGGCAGTAGTTATTGTCGTCAGACTCAATCAGCTCTTCTGACTCTACTGCCACGCCGATAGAACCGACACCCGAATACATGTCGATGGACGGTCCATCTACGTGTTGTTTCATCGCTGTTAAAGCTTGTTCAAAAACAGGCACATTCACTTGAAAGAATGACAATACGTCATATGTGAGATTTTTGCTATGTATGCTATCGCTGAGTGTTATATCACCGAATGAATAAAGTTTCTTGGTTGGCACGCTGGCCGGGCTTTTTGGGTCCGAGTAATAGATATCAAGACCTTTTACCTGTTCTGGGAGCGTAAAGCTGCCCAAATCAAGCTCTTTCTTTACAAACAGAGCAGCTACTGCCTCCCCTGCCTGGTTGCAGCGCAAGATAAGTGTCTTGAGATCCCCTGCCCAGAGATCAAAAGTGCGCAATTCATCACGCAGAGCAATCATTGCATCGTTCAAGGGCTGCATCGCGAGCGCATTTGACGCTACTTTCTGTTTGCCGTGCGAGGCACGGACATAGTGAGCAAGGTGCAGTCCATCATCATCGCCCCAGAAACCTATCTCAAGCTTATTGCGGTAGCCATACTGACTATCAGCAGCATAAAATTCCTGCCACGTCATACCCTCTATGCCTTCTCTCAGAAATGTTTCCTCAAGAATCGCTTGCTTGGCAGCGTTTTCTGCTGCGAAAGTCATAATCTGCCACGGGCTCGTCGAAAGATAACTCAGTGGCTCTTTGGGCTCTACTCTGTCAGTTGATGCCTCGTGCACCTTTGAAACAATGCCTTCAAGGTGCGAACGCTTTTTCTTCGTAATCCGCACATCGACGAGCTCTCCCGGCAAACCGCCCCATACAAACAGTGGCTTATCATCAACATGAGCCAAACACTGCCCTCCATGGACAAGCTTATCTAATCGTATGTTTTCCATTATTCTCTGCTGTCTCATCTATGAAAAATAGAACCTGTCGTAGAAAAAGATCGTAGCGACCAATAACAGTGGGAACAATGCAAGTATCAACACTGCACGCCGATCACCCGACGTTATTCTTGCACCCTTTAACAAGCCTATGACGATATAGATGACACCGAAAAGCACTGCGAGCACACTGTAACTTCCTGTAAGAACAGCCAAAATCAGTTCACCGAAATCATCAAATCCATCAGACTCAACGATATATGCTGCATATAACAGCATTTGACTTATAACGAATGATACCCCCGAGGAGTAGACAAGAAAACGAAAGAACTTATCTGGAATTAACTTGTCCATACAACCAAGTTTATCAGTTTGTTGTTTCTGATGATACTTTTAAGACTACTTATAAGATCGCTTTGGCAACCGTATAAACAAGAGTCATGACGGTTATCCAGATGAGTATAACTTCAATTTTTTCAACACTACTAGAGGGCTTGTATTTGAGTAAAAAGTACGAAATGAGAACGGTAAAATGACCGACAACCACTGTCGGATAGCTCAGAAAGGCAAGGCCAATAAATCCAAAAGCCGGCTCTGTCACGACAATATACACGCTGTAAAATGTTCCTACAGACACTAGCAAAAACCCTAGCCAATGCAAAACAGCTGCTAGTCTGGTTTTTGTTACTCCAATCATTGCTTTACGGCCGTAGTGTGCCAGCAAAGATTTGCCATGCAAGCGCTGATTTCGCGACAAGCGAGAGAATCATGTATACCTTTTCACCGTAGAGATAGTCGCTCCAGCGACCTTTACCGCGGTATTGCAGCACCATGTTCACTGCAAAGCTACTGAAGAAGACGAAGATACTGCCGTAAATCCAGTACACAAACGTTGGGATATCGCCTGATCCGTACTGGTTCGCACCCCAGAAATAGATGCCGACGACGAGCCACGGCAACAGACCTGAGATGGTGCCGACAATGTAGCTGAGCCAGTTCGTCTTTTTCGTCGTCTGATTGTGCACTTCCATGACGAGGCCACACAGATTCATAACGGCTGTTGCACCAAAAATGAGCACGAGTGTTGATAGATCGCTGACGCCAGAAAGCATCGCAATAGCGACCATCATAACGCTGGCGCTAAGTGCATACTCGTACCAACGAGCTTTGTTCATACCGCTTGATAGCTGCGCTTCATAGCGCTTGCGGCCAATCGTTGCAATGTAGAGGTGCGCCAGTGATGAAAGGAAAAAGAACGCTGCCACCAAATACGCGAGGTTCACGTCAAAAAGGTTACGCTGCGCTTCAACGAGCACTGGCATACCCTCACTCGAAGCGAGTGCATCTTGCGTAATATAGCTTGTATTTACCGGGAACAAACTGTCACTGCGACTGAGAATAATCACAGCTGCGCCTTGAATCGCGTGCAACGCTGCCATCGCCCAGTTCCATAGATTAAGCCGGTCGAACTTCTTATCTGTTGACTTTGCAGCCGGCGCGGCCTTTGCTGTTGATTTCTTCGTTACTTTTTTCGTTGTCGACTTTGCCGTTGTTTTTGCACTTGAGGTGCGCTTTGTCGCCTTGGTCGATTTCTTTGCAGCACTCTTTGTTGTCTTCTTGGAAGCTCCACGCTTCGATGTTGTTGTAGCCATAGAATAGATGATATCACATCTCGGATATCCCCGGGTAACAAGCTAGAAGTTAATTTCTTGGTCAATCACCTCTTGAAGCAACTCAACTATCTCGTCCGCACCTGCCGCCAAAGAAGTAGAAATAAAGCGTCTCGGCAAAATACCATTGCCTTCTGGATCGCCCGAATTGGCGTCAATGGCACCGTTCCAGTTACCTCCCGGTGATGCAATTGCGGCGGAAATGGCTGGAGCATTTGGGTCGTCGTCATTGATGCTTAAAACAGTAAATTGTGATGTCAAACCGGGGTACCCATCACCAGCAAATACTGTACCGTCTTTTAATTGATTGTACTCACCGTAGCCATCAAGTACTGAGAATCCTGAGCCGTTGCCGTCCGTCCAGAACGAAGGCTGAGATGACGTCTTTTTCAGGACAGAGCAGCACTGATTCTGATAGGGATAGCTGAAGCCTGTCCCCCATGCATCAGTGAAAAACACGTATTGAATATCAGTTGCGCCAACAAGATCAAGAGCGTCACCCGGACCATACACTGATTCAAGTCGCATGCGCGCTAAGCTACCGGGCAAATGATCCTGATAATCTTGCGGAGAAGGGCTGCTTGTCCCGTATCGTCGATCCCACGTTGTGGCTGTTACCGGATCATCAGTAAATGGAACTGTAATATCATATTTGTGTTGCTGACTACTGTTGTTCGTACCGTACTGCACGACGGCAACCTGTGAAGAGGTTGAGTTATTCAGCACGTACGTAATTGCGGCATCTACCGTACTCTTACTATCGAGCCATTCTTGCGTCGTCATTGATCCAGAGTTATCAATGATAAAAATAAAGCGTGCACTACCTACCTCAGCTGTTGTATTAGTCACCTTACCCTGAATCTCGCGGACATATAACGGCGTTGCACTGCCGTTTTCATACACCCGCCCAAATCCTTGGATATCCTGCTGCGTGTTGGTTGCGTTGCTATAGCCCTTACTAATCACTTCAAACGTCACTCTGTAGACACCGTCATCGTAGAGTGTTGTCTCTGGTGTGCCACTGTAGTTAAGATCTAGTTCGTACTGCTCTTTGGCGTAGTCCATCGCGCTCGCAGCCGCCAACTGAGTTTGGCGAATAAGCTCTTGCTGGGTCGTCGTACGATAGGCCTGCAAGGCAACCGAGATAACAATACTCGTCAGAATCACAATTACCGGCAAGAAGATCATGAGCGTTGCTAGGATTATTCCCTGCTCCTTCTTCTTGGCTTCTACTCTCTGACGTCTCATGCGCTAATTTATCTTTCTTATTGTATGCTTTACTTCTGTCTCGATAGTCTGCCCATAAATCTTATCGCCCATCGTGAGTGTCACTTCTATCTTATCGGCGTCGGCAGGTATGGACGTTTCGGCATTTCCCTCTGAGAAATAAGCTATCTCCATATCAATAACGTTCTCACTGAGAATACTATCCGCTCTTGTACAATTTCCGGAGCCGACGTTTGCAGCCGGACAGCTCGTTTCACGCTCTATCGTGCGACATGTCGCTGTCACCGGCGTACACGGATCGCCTGTGCTCGTGTCGATGCTACATGTGGCATATGTCGGGGTCAACGTCCGCTTCACCAACCGACCATACAGATCGCCTGGATCTTTCTCAATGAAGTAAATGATATTGTTCAGCGCGACTGGGTTCGACGTAAGAGGCGATGTTTCGCAGTTATTGAATCTCCGGCGAACAATATTTCGCGTGTCGTCCTGGCGAGTTGAATCAAGAGCAACCTCATTAATAATAAGCGTCTGAGGAGTAGTGTCGTACGTCCAGCCACCTGTTGGTCCATATGGGTCAGTCAAGTTATCGTCTAGCTCTTCACCCCACGCGATAGTAAAGAGTAGTTCATCTTGCAGGTTAATAAGCAGCCGCTGTCCATCGGTGCGCAGTGCCGAGCGCGACGATTCTGCCAGTACTTCAGTGTATTGCAAGAATAAAGCACCAAGTAAGGTAATGAGAATCAACGATACGATTGGCAAGGCAATCATGATCTCGGTTATCGTGAATCCAGACTCGTTTTTTTGAGAGGAGCGTTGCAATCGTTTCATCTAATCTCCTAATCCAAATTTACGTATAAAACTCTGCTGTCGAACAGTGCTACGTTGACCAAACGCATCGTACTCGATAATGGTCGTCACTCGCAGGAGCGTTGGGTTATCCGCATCACCGTCACTGTCGTTATCCACATAGGTACCCCCTGTTGTCGTTTGTTCAACTCCCCACTCAATCACCAACTGAGGAGCAGGATCGCGTTCTGCGACGCGCTTGGACCCGCCCGACACATACACCACGCCAAACGCCATGTCGTTACCACTCGCCCATCCAGGCCGCTCCACAATTTCCTGTACGATATCAGTGACATCGACCTGCGTATCTGCCCCATTCTCTCCAGCTGTCCAGTCACCTGGAAACCAGGTTGTTGACGCACTGGTACCAACGCGGCCATCACTGTTATCAGCATCAATGGCGTTATCAACAGCATAATTTCCGCTCCACGGGCTAGCATTATCCTCATCCACACCCCTCACTCGCAGTTCTACGAGACCGCTGTCGCTTTCATCGGCCGTGAATGAGATGTAGGCATTGGTAATCGTTGCATCTTGAGCAGTATCTACACCGTCGAAAATAATGCCAACTGACTGCTGCCCTGCACTGCCGTTTTCTGACATTTCCAAATCGCTCCCACTAAAGAGCAGTTCACCAGGGTTGCTGCTTGCATCGCTACCTCGCTGTTCCACAATGTCACCAGGACTACCAGATGAGTACGCCTCAAGCTCCGTAAATACGTTGAAGTTACTGTCTTTTGAATCAATAATAAACAGTCGCCAATGCTGATAGGCTGTTGTGTTGCTACTCACATCAATATCTTGTGGCCTGGTACTGCCTCCACACGACGTCCCATTATCATTCAGCCCAGAAACAATCGTCGTCCAGCCACTATTGCTATTTGCGTTGCCATTCTTTGCCTCCACTCGGAAATTATTCGCGCCATACTGACAGTTTGGCCACCAATACACTCGGAGCGTATCAACAACCTGAGGAGAGTTCAGATTAATCGAAGGAGAGGCCATGTTATCAGGGTTTGACGAGTAGGCGCTGTAGGTATATGCATCGGGCTGATCATCAGCGATGCGCCATTCCCGCCAGTAATCCCCCGTTGCATCATTATAATTATCAGTCTCGATCTCTGACCCTGCAATAAACGTCGCATCGGCGGTGACAGTCTGATTAAAATTAATTGTTTGCGTCGTGGTGGTTGTGTCTACAACGCTTTCAGGCTCAACATACACTTTCGCACTTGGGTTATCTAGGCCAACCGCAATGGCCTCAGCAGAAAAGTCTTCCACCTCATATGAAAACCCGTTTGTCCCAATTGGGATATCGTCAAAATCGAGGTTAATGTAGTCTTGAATTTTCTTGAATGCCAGTGACCCTGCTTCAGAGCGAAGCTGAGTCCGCGAGTTCACCGTCGAAGCGTTAATTACCACTGAATACACGACACCAATCAGCATCGATACGACGAATAAGGAGATGAGCAGCTCAATAATGCTGAAGCCCAGCTGATTACTCGATTGCTGATTTTTTGTTTGGATTCTTTTGCCCACCGGCGCGCCCCTTAGATTGTGCTCAAAGCCATAAGCATAATGACAGATAAAAGTATCTCAAGAACGACGGTGAAATACAAGGGAGTCGGCTATTCGGTGCGCAAAGCTTCGACCGGATCAAGCTTCGCCGCTTTACGTGCTGGAAGCAGTCCTGCCAACACCGCGATCGCCATGAGACCAAGTAGCAAGCCTACAAGCTGCAGCGGTTCAAACACAATAAGGTTGTCTTCGATACCAAGCTGATCATTTATCACCGGATTGAGTAACATACCGACAATCGCAGCAACAATGATTCCGATTGCGCCACCGATAAAACCAATCCACGCAGCCTCATACGTGAACAGCCGACTCACCTGCCGCCGGCTCATACCGAGCGCTTTCATAAGCCCAATCTCACGCGTTCGCTCGAGCACGCTAATATACTGGGTATTCACAATGCCGAATGTCGAGGCAATCAATGTCACCGCACCGAGGGCAAACACCATACCGGTGAGGATATCCACAAATTGATTGAGCGCCGCCTGTACATCATCAGATGTCAGGACATAGAATCCATCTGCCTCTAGCTTTTCTTTGACAGCAGTCCTAGTCATCTCATCTTCGCCGCCCTGCACTTTTACAGTGACATAGATAAATTGGTCGAAATTACTACTGCCCTCGTAAGCAAATTCATACAGCTCTCTTGCATCACTGCCCCCGACCACGATTGGCAAGACGCCGAATGCAAAGCTCGTTGCTGGCCGCGTGATAACGCCGCCAACCGTGTACGTGAATTGTTTCTCCTGTTGCGACAGACCTTCACCGGATGCAAATACAGATGGATCGATACTTTCTAGTCCGCCAGCTAGCAGATCTTGCAATGCATCGAGCGAGAACTCTTTGGCGATCGCTATTGAGACGTTTTCACCAAGCGCCGCCTCTGCAGAATCGAATCCAAATAACTCGAGATAGCTTTCTGGTAATAACAATGAACCTGCCTGTAAATCACGCTCATTAGGCAAAGAGCCAGCGACCAGCTCAGGCTTTTGACCTGGGTTGTATGGCTGAAGCGAGCCGGTGTATTGCTTCTGCCCCTCACGGGTTATATAGCGCATTGGAATGGTGAAGTACGGACGTACTTGTTCGATTTCTTCATACGCTTCAAGTATCTCGATGTCGCTGCGAGTGACTTGTTTTATCTGCAAACTACCGCCATCTCCAACTTGTAAATCTCCAATTGTTGGGTCGTACTCTTGCGGCGTGTCAGACGGGCCGCCGCCAGTGTTTACAATTTCTGGATCACGACCGACCGTTAGCTCTGCGGGGTCAAAGTTATTCGCAACTAGATCATCTGTGTAGTTACGAACCCCGTTGCTTGCACTGAGGGTCAAGGCCAACGTGAAACCACCAACAGAGATTGCTAGTGCTGTGAGTAGCGTCCGTAGTTTCGCTGACTTTAAGCCCCTTGCTGCTCGTTTAATCAAATCGCGGCGTGACATTACTTCTTGCCTCTTTTCTGCTTTTTCGGCTGCTCGATTTTTTCAATCTCGCCGTCTTTCAGATGAATTTGCATGTCACACTTTGCTGCAAGCTCTTTATCATGAGTCACGATAACGAGCGTCGAACCGAGCCGTTTGCTAATACTGAATAGCAGCTTCTCGATAGTATCACTCGTATGTGAGTCCAGGTTTCCGGTTGGCTCATCAGCAAATAATAATTTTGGATCGTTTACAATCGCACGTGCAATCGCCAGGCGCTGCTTCTGTCCACCTGATAGATTCCGCGCTTTTTCATCGCGTTTATCGAGCAGGTCCACTGCTTTGAGCGCTTTTTCGGCCTTTTGTACCCGTTTTTTACGCGCAGATTTACTAATTTCGAGCGGCAGCATCACGTTATCAAGAGCAGAGCGATTTGCCTCGACAAAAAACGATTGAAAAATAAAGCTCATTTCTCGGGCGCGAAATGCATCTGCTTGCTTCGGACTCAACTTTGTTATGTCTCGACCGTTAAAAATCACACTCCCGCTAGTAGTATGATCGAGTCCGCTCATCACGTGCATGAGTGTGCTCTTGCCTGACCCACTTTTCCCGATAATCGCTACTGAGGCATTGTCCGGGATTTCTGCAGACACGTTCTTGAGGGCATGAAAGGCAGTCTCGCCTTTACCAAAAACTTTACTGACGTTTTTTACCTCAAGCATCAACTCATTCTAGCAAATAATACTCGATTCATATATGATCATGGTTATGGCAAAAGCAAAAAAATCCCTTAACATTGATTCGCTATACGTCACTCGGATAACACGCACGCTGTTCTTTTTTTGTGGACTGCTCGCTCTCAGTATTGTCGTGTTCGATAGCGGCAACCTGATCACGCGCGAAGCAGTGATTGACCGCTGGCTACTCACAAGTGGGCTGTTTGTCGCAACATCTCTCGCCTGGTTTGTCGCTGGCGTGCGCAAGTCCGGATCGCCTCGAGTTACTATTGGGCTTCTGGCGATTGTGCTTCTCATTACAGCTGGATATATGACGTACTGGGAGCGCGGCATGGCGAGCACCTCGACAATCTTCTATGTTCTTCCTCTGCTCGTTGTTGCGACGCTAAAAAACCGACATGCACTCATGGCGATGGCAGCATTATCAGCTGGTACTTATGCTCTGTCATGCGTTCTGTATTTCAACACGTTCTTCAACGAAGGCTACAGAATCCAGTTGTGGGGCAGCATTCTGCTCTACTCAGGCACAATTTTTGTCAGTGCATGGCTTATTATGATCGTCGCTGGACTCAGAAAAGACAGTCTCTAGCCAAAGAGCTTGGGTGCAGCGTAGCTTAATTTGTTATTTTTCTAGTTTCAATCGGGCAATAAGCCAGTCACGGTTGAGTGTGCTTAGGAACCAACCGGCTCGCGGGCCTGAATCTTTTGCAATGATGAGCTGATACAGCGACTGAAACAGCTCTTTTGGCTGCATATTGACCTCATCACGAAGACCATAGACCGCTTTATGAAACCACTCACCATCAGCATCATCTGGCGCCTGTTCAATAATCGCGGCTAAGCGAGAAAAATACTTTTTTTGCTGATCACTAAATGTGTTCAGGTCGACCGTCTGCTGCACGGTAAATACAGAGTCTTCGTCGGCCCACTCGTTCAACCAATTGTCGATGAATGCGAGCTCCCTGGACACAATATCGGCATCCTCGCGGGCTGCTCGGGCATATTCGGTGCGCTCGATGACGTCAATCGTCTTTGCCTCATCACGCAGCGAGGACTGGTAGCTTACCTGCAAGTGCGTAAACGGAACCCGGCTGACGGTCGGCTGCTCTATACCCACCATACATAGTTCGATGAGCTGTTTTTCCTCTTCAGTTTTTTCATCTTTTGCGAGCAGTGCGCTAAATTCGTCGAACAGCTTAATCAATGTTTCACCCGTGTCGAAAAACAATAGTTTTGATGGCGGAAAGCGAAGAATAAAGTACCATATCAGCTCAGGCGGCAAAATTTTAAGCAAATCAACCGCTGTCAACGTATCGCCGGCGCTTTTGCTCATTTTTTTTGTCTCACCTGTTTTGTTGATGAAATCATATGGCACCGGAAGTGGCGCCTCCCCGTCGTAGACTTTTTCAACCAACTCTTTGCCTGTGTCGTATGAACCACCCTTGGTCGCATGATCACGGCCAAACGGCTCAGCTGCAACGTCGAGCAACGCCCAGCGCGCTGGCCAATCAAGCCGCCAGTTCAGCTTTACGCGGCCGTCAGTGTAGGAAATAACCTCGTTCTCACCCGCTGCATTTTTATAGGTGATGGTTTGCGCGTCAGTATCGATAGAGACAACTTCACGGTTTTTTAGTCGGCCATCTTCAATCACCTGCACCGGCGACCACTGCGGATCGAGTTTGCGTCCAGATACAGCCGTGATAATGTCTTTTGCCTCATCGAGTTTCGCAAAGGTCTGCTCGATAACACCGGTGAAGAATCCTGCTCGGTACTTCTCATGCGCTCGCAACACTTCCATGTCGAGATGGAGGCCTTCAGCCGCAACCAGTAAATCTTTGAGGAAATAATCGGCGTAGCTACCTTCTCCATTCGGTGATGGCACATCACATAGCGGCTTCCCAAGATGTTCTGAGAACGATTCCGGCACATCGACTGGTACTTTACGAAATACATCGAGATCGTCTGAGAGATGAATATGTCTTGCAGCGTAACCACGGCGGCGTAGTTCACGAGCGATAGCTTCAGCTGTCATAACCTCGCGCAGCGTACCCAAGTGATACGTCCCTGAGGGCGACACACCAGAAGACAGGACAATTTCATTATCGCCATGCTCAGCAATCAGCCGATCAGCAATGTCATTAAGCCATTTCATTGGAGATATTTTACCTTATAGAGACAATTTCCTATAGCTCAACCTCTTTGCCCCTTAGCCATAAGGCTTCAAAGTAAGCGAGAAATAGCTGGAGAACACTGGTATTACTAGTAACAATACTAATACGGTCATCGGTATTCTCAGGATTGCTAAAAGTTATAATAATGATACGCTTATCAAAAATGGAAATATGAAACCCACGATCTGCTTTAACATGGCGCATTTTTAGTCCCAGCTCTTTCCATTTGTGCAGTATATGAAAATTCTCCGGACGATATTGCTGGAACACAAACCGAAACTCTACACCGCGTTTCATAGTTGATTTGATGACGTTATACATTTCATCAGAGTAGGCGATACCAATACTGTGGTCGACAATCTCCTTTTCTGCCTTCGATGTCTCGACCATGAACCGCTCATATTGCGGCTGGCGACCAATAATGATTTCTGCTGGTGCACTGCTACCGCTGGAACCCTGCTGTTGTAAACTCTCTATCTGGCGCAAAAGATTTTGACGTATGATCTCCACACTTCGCGGTAGCGCCTCGTGTGGCAGCAACGCAGTGTATGCCTTCGGCCTCACCGCTGTTTGCTGCACTAACTTTAGCTCTTCGAGCGCATAAAACAGCCTGTAGACAGCCGAGGGAAAGAGTGAAAGCTTAGTGGCAACGTCCTGTGCAGTCATAGAGTTACCTTCATATAACATTACATCGTAAAGTCGAACCTCATCTTGACTCAAGCCTGCTATGTCTAAGAAAGAAATAATGTCATGATTCAACACAACATACCCTCCCTGCTTTCTGCAAGATTGGGCATAAGTTGTATCGATAATCTTGTATGGAGTACGTGACTCTGCCCGATTTTTCCTATACTTCTTGTCGCTGTGTGTTGTTTTCATAAATAATACTCTGATCAATATTTTAACAAATTTTTATTAAAAACACTAATATAACTATTTATATTATTAAGCAAAAGTATTATTATGTAAGCATTATGAAACATACGCAAGAATCGAACCCAGAACAATTATTACATCTAGCAGCAAGTCCACAGCCGCGACACTCTGCCCGACTTGCTCCTTTTATTCAGGAACGCTTTCGTCAGTCGAGAGCTGAATTAGAAGATAAAACTCAACGAGCTTTTGATTTTATTACAGCAGGAATAGGAGAACGCGCGCAATACCCTCAGATTGTCGACCAGTCAGCAGTTCGAACCGGTGATACGTTAATGATCCTAGACGGCGTTGAAGGGTTTGAGCGGTTTGTACTCGAAATAACAGATCTAGAGGTTGACCCTTCCGTGACAGCTCCGAATGGACTTGCTGATATAGTACTCTCCACTAAAAAATACGAACCCCACACATACCACGCAGGTCGACGTGGAATGCTGCGTGCTTGCGATACAGAATACCCAGTTATGCAGGGCACTCAAGTCGGGCTTCGACCATTAACTCAAGATGGCAGCAATCAAGGAGATGATTTTTCTTATTTAAATGCTTGCTTAATTGCTTTTGCTGGTATGGATCAAAGCTCTGGAGAGAAAAGTCCTGAAGCTCATTTCGAGCGCACTGGCCACTACCCTATTGGGTTTTAACGAACTAATTAACCGACTTAATGGTGTAGGTGATTGTTTTTGCAGGGAGTTTGATTTCGACTTTTTCGCCGACTTTTTTGCCCAGGAGAGCTTCACCAATTGGTGATTCGTTTGAGACTTTGCCATTGAGCGGGTCGGCTTCGACTGATCCGACAACGGTGAATTTCTTCACGCCGCCATCGCCTTTTAGCTCGACTTCGTTACCGAGCTCAACAACATCTTTCTTCTTAGGCTGCTTAATAATCTCTGCGTTCTTCAGCACATGGTCGATTTCGGCTATGCGGGCTTCCGTCTTTTCCTGTTCCTGACGTGCCGCGCTGTACTCGGCATTTTCAGATAAATCACCAAATTCACGTGCAGTTTTAATTCGCTCAGCGATTGGACCGCGCTTTGCGACCAATTCTGCCTGCTCAGTTTCTAATTCTTTGATGCCCTCTGCTGTGAGCTGAAATTGCTTTTTCATAGTCCCTTTAAGTGTCCTTTTCGTTATCAGTGTGATATCAGAACGACTACGCGCCCAGCGGTAGTTGGTAGACTATAGCAAACCACCTCTACCTTTGGCTAGTCTTGTTTTAACAAAGATTTTATCGTATCGACAGCTTTTTGACGTGACACAAGCTGCGCATTTTCCTCTGTGCGTGATTTCACTTCTATTTCAGTGTTTTTCAACGTCTTTTCGCTGATAACAACACGAATTGGCAATCCCATGAGGTCGGCATCAGCAAACTTGCTCCCTGGCCGCTCATCACGGTCATCATGTAAAACTTCAATACCAGCAGCTTCAAGTTCTCTGACAAGCTCTTCAGCCTCTGTATCAACATCGCCAATACTAACAAGATAGACGTGGTACGGTGCAATATTCGCTGGCCACACTAAGCCCTTATCATCTGCCATTGTTTCCACAATCACGCCCATCGTGCGGCCTGGCCCAATGCCGTAACTTCCCATAAAGACCGGCTGACGCTCACCGTGCTCGTCGGTGTAGTGCAGATCAACTGCCTCGGCGTATTTTGTCCCAAGGGTGAAGATGTTACCGACTTCTGCTGTTTTCACCTTTTCGAGCTTTGCTTTGTCGAGGCCAAGCTCAGCAAGAACTTCATCAGTGTAGACCTCTTCATTTACGGCGAGATTCTTCTCTCTGTCGAGGTACACAATATCCTCACCGGCATCACAAATCGTCTGGTACTCATGGCTGAACTTTGAAAAGCTGCCACCACTGGCGAAAGTGAGAAACGTACTGTTGCCGATACCGAGACGCTGGAATACGCGTTCATACGCCTGCTGGCTGAGTTCATAGAACTTTTCATGTTCTTCCCTGTCTTTTGATAATGAGTACAGGTCCTTCATGACAAATTCTCTACCGCGCATGATGCCACTCTTGCTGCGCAGCTCATTGCGGAATTTCTTTTGGAACTGATAAACATATGCAGGAAGATCCTTATACGATTGCACGTGTTGCCGCATCATATCTGCAATTGGCTCTTCATGAGTCGTCCCCAGGCCAACTGTTTGTCCTGTCGCTAGCTCGGTCTTAAACCATACGTCAACCACACCTTCATCCCACCGACCGCTCGCCTGCCACGGCTCAGGACGCTGCAGCGCCGTCATCTCAAGTTCATTTCCACCAATGGCGTCCATCTCTTCACGGATAATCTGCACGATTTTATTAAAGGTGCGCAAACCAAGGGGTAAATAGTCATAGGCTCCAGCCATTTCCTTGTGTACAAACCCAGCTTTGATGAGCAGCTGGGCGTTTTTCGATACCTCATCAGCAGGTGCATCTTTTTGCGTTTTTACGAATAGTTGTGAGCGTTTCATGCCTAACAGTCTACAGGAGAGTATGGGTTTACTGCTAGACGATAACAAACAAAGCGATGAAAGCGATGCCATTTTTTAGCGCGTGCAGAGCAATTGCACTGTAGAGCGACTGGTGTTTTTCGTAGACGTAGATGAGGAACCCAGAAAATATCAGTGTGTCTATTGCGGCTATGAAGTTCAAATTATCAAACTCAAGGTGGGCGGCGCCAAAAAGCAAACAGACGATAATATAGCCGGCGATACGACCAGAGACATGCTTTATTGAGCGAAACAGCACGCCCCTGAATAACACCTCTTCAATGATCGGTGCGATGATAACGAGACTTACGAACGTCATGACGAGGCCCCAGCCCTCGCGTGCAACCGCCCCAAGATCTTGTGATTGGTTTACGTCGACGGTTGTCGTTTGACTCACGACTACCGTTGCAATAATCAAGACGATAAAATACACGCCATACATCAGCACCACTTCGCCAAGCTGACCAAGCTTCGGCGCTGTTTGCAAGCGCAGATACTGCAGCGGCGCTATCTTCCGCCAGCGAAGTAGTTGGCGCAACACCAATAACAACAAAGCTGCAGCGATAAGTGAATACAAGAACTGTACGCCAGCATTCTCGCTTACGAGGTCTTGAATCTGTTCGCTGTTATTTCCAGCAAGAGACAGTGCAGTGATAATCAGAATCGAGACAAACAGCTGCAAACCATAAAACAGCACAATAGATCCGAGCACAATTGCGGAGGTGTACACCACTTTTTCGAGTAGTGTTTTTGGCTTTGCGATAAGCTCTTTTGTCATGATTAATCGCCTATGATGCGTTGAATGTCGACGATGGTCACAAGTACAAACAGCAGCATGAGCATTGCGAATCCAGTGCCATGAATACGTTCCTCGCGCTCTTTCGTGAGGCGCCAACGAAAAGAACGAAACAGTAGTGTCACAAATAATCGACCCCCATCGAGAGCTGGTATGGGTAAGCTGTTCATGATGGCCAGTGATAACGAAATTAATGCCACCAGCAGCATGACCGACTTAAACCCTTGCTCCGCGAGCTGGCCGAGCACATCACCAATGCCGACAACGCCCGTCACATTTTCTTTCGCCGTGCTAGTGTCACCCTGGAATAAATCACCGATGACGTCACCGAAGACGTTAAATGTCTCTAGCGTCACCTGCCCTGCGAAAGCAACGCCGACAATCGGCGCCGACCACGTCGCACGCAGTTCTTGGTATTCGTATGGCACGACACCGAGATAGCCTTTCGGCTCATCTGTGTTTCGACTTGCTTCGACTTCTTCAGTAGTCAGGAGTGTAACAGACGCTGTTTTTGTAGTGCCTTCAGACTCGTCATAAAACACAAGCTCTTGAGAGGTTCCAGCAAAAAATTGTGTTGTTTTTCTCAGTTGTTCCTCTGTATTAAGGCTGATGGGTATCGGCTCGCAAGGATAGCTAACACATATACTCGGTTCTTTTTCCTCGAACTCAATTAGTGAGTCACCCTGCTCTACACCTGCTCTCGCAGCTGGAGACCCCACAGCGACATCAGCGACCAATACTTCCTGAGTCGAAACCTCTGTGTCTGATGCTACCGTAAACTGATTTTCGAAGACTTTTGGCAGTCCGGCAAGTGCGATAAGGCTGAATAAAATAACTGCAATGGCAAAGTTAATAGCGACACCGGCCAGCATAATTTTTACTTTTTGCCATAGCGTGGCGGAACCGTACGACCCTTCGCGAGTGTCTGCATCATGCTCACCAAACAAGCGCACAAAACCGCCCAGCGGCAGCCAGTTTAACGTGTATTCAGTGCCATCTTTAACCGTTAGCGTCTTTGCCTTCGGCGGGAACCCGATGCCGAATTCTTCAACCTTCACACCTGCCCTGCGGGCGGCAATAAAATGACCAAGCTCGTGCAACACGACCAGGCCAATCAGCATCAAAACGCCAAGGATAATAAGTACCATTAGCTTTTAGTATAACCGGGGCGAGCGTTACTTCCCAAACCTTCGTTGGCGATTAGCATAGTCATCCAATGCTTTGTCGAGTTCTTCAGGGGTAAAAGCCGGCCAATGGACGTCAGCGTAGTAAAACTCGCTGTAAGCGGCTCGCCACAGCATAAAGTTGCTGAGCCGCATCTCACCAGACGTGCGAATAATAAGATCAACATCAGGCACGCTCGGTTCATAGAGGTGTCGCTTTATATCTTCGGGCGTCGCGATATCGACACTTTCATCTGCTTTCAGGCTATTGAACGCATCGGCAAGCTCTTGCCAGCCGCCATAGTTAAAGCAAAGGCACAGATGAGCGTCATCAAAATCTTTTGTTTGCTCAAGCGCCTTTTCAATAAGTTTTATCATTTTTGGCGACAAATTCTCAGTTGTGCCGAGCCAATGCAGTCGCACCTTTTTCTTTACAAGTTCTTTAATGTAACGCTTAAAGACCAGCGACACCAAATCCATGAGATAGCTGACTTCTTCTTTCGAGCGGTTCCAATTCTCAGTCGAGAAAATATAGGCGGAAACGTATTTCACGCCGCGATCATGTGCAGCATCGGCGATGGTTTTTAAGTTTTCATACCCAGCTCGGTGACCGTCAAGCGTCGGCAAACCCTTGCTCTTCGCCCAACGCCTGTTGCCGTCAAGTATCAGGCCAATATGCTGCGGAACTGCGCTGCCTGTTGAATCAGCCATGGTTTCAGCTACACCGTCATAATTTCTTGTTCTTTGATTTTGGCGGTCTCTTCAATGTCTTTTTTGGCATCGTTAACGGCTTCATCAACTTGCTTTTCGATACGATTGGCATCATCCTCGCCGATGTCTTTGTCTTTTTTCGCTTTGTTCACAGTGTCCATTGCCTCATGGCGGGCTTTGCGCAGGGAAATCATAGCGTCTTCTTGCTTTTCGCCAAGCTGTTTGACGATCAATAGGCGACGTTCTTCGGTCAGCTGCGGCACCTGAATGCGGACGATGTTGCCGTCATCTGTAGGGTTGAGACCAAGACTCTGATTATTGCGGATGCTCGTCGCAACCGCTGCGACTTGCGACGGATCAAAGACAGATATCTGGATAAGCCGCGGTTCCGGCGTCGTAATCGTTGCGAGGGTTTTCAGCGGCATGGCTTGCCCGTACGCATCAACCATGACATCTTCAACCATGCTTGGATGCGCACGACCAGTACGCAGCTTCGTCAGCTCACCCTGAAAGTGCGCTTTTGCGTTCTCGATACTTTTCTGCAGTTCTTTTACGACGTCTTGGTCCATGTTGTTCCTTTCGGTGAGCTAACAGTACATAGTATACAGCTCACAGCTTTTTAATTAAGCCGTGAACCATTTTTTGTAATTCTTCTACACTTTCATTTAGTTCAGAAACTTCTAGCGAGTAAATTTCACCAGCTAAAAGTAGTTGTGTTGACAGTTCAGCAAGTGAGCCTTTGGTAATCAACAAGAACCTTTTGAATTCCTTGTCACTACCACGTTGCTGACCTTCTGCAATATTTGATGGAACAGATACAGCCGACCTTTGGATTTGCGACACTAAGCCATACTTTTCATCACTGGGGAGCAGCTTACAGAATGCGTAGACTTTCTTCGCTAGGGAGAAGGACTTTTTCCAAATATCTAGATCTCGATATGATTTACTCATAGCTGTCATCTGTTTTCTGTCGACTTTTAGCTTACTTCGCCGAGTTGGATGCGTGAGAATCGTTTCACGACAATGTTCTCACCAAGTTGCGCGTTGGCTTCTTTTACCAATTCACCGACGGTTTGGTCGGGGTTCTTAATAAATGGCTGCTCAAGCAAACACTGTTCAGCAAAGTATTTACTAACCTGGCCACCAACAATCTTTTCAACCATGTCAGCTGGCTTGCCATCTGCTTTCGCTTTTTCGGTAAATTCAGCGGTTTTCGCCTCTTTGACATCAGCTGGAATGTCTTCTTCGCTAACGTAGAGCGGCGAACTCGCTGCAATGTGCATAGCGACGTCTTTCACGAGGTCTTCAAACTTCTCGTTCTTCGCAACAAAGTCGGTCTCGCAGTTCACTTCCACCAATACGCCGATGCGGTTGTCATGGACGTATGAGCCAACACGGCCCTCACGCGCTTCACGCTCACCACGCTTTTCGGCCTTGGTCATGCCTTTTTTACGCATCGCCTCGAGTGCTTTATCAAAGTCACCATCAGCCTCTTGCAAAGCCGCCTTGGCATCAGTCAGTCCAACGCCGGTCAGGTCTTTGAGTCGCTTAATATCTTCAATACTTGCCATTAGTTCGTCTCCTTCGCTGGTTCCTTTTTCGCTTTTACGGCAGGAGGTGTATCTGCATTATTTTTATCAGGAGCTGGAGCGGCTTTCCGCTGCGCCTTTCCTGCTTCAATTGCCTGCTTGATGTAATCAAGGATGAGGTCAATCGACTTTAGCGCGTCATCATTACATGGCACTGGGTATGTCACATCACGCGGATCAACATTGGTATCAGCAAGTCCAACAACTGGGATCTTCAGCTTGTTTGCTTCAGCGACGGCATTCTTGTCATGTTGCAAATCAATAACGACAACCATGGCAGGTTTTGCAGGCATTTCCTTGATGCCGCCGTATAGCTCGTTCATCTCATCGATTTCTTCTTGGAAGCGTTGCACTTCGAGCTTGCTATATTTTGCCGCCAGCTCACCAGATGCCATACGCTCTTCGAGGCGCTTCAGGTGCTTCACGCGGCCCTGAATGGTTGTCGCGTTCGTCAGCATGCCGCCGAGCCAACGATTCGTCACATACGGCATGTTGGTGCTTTCAGCAATTTCCTTAACGCGATCCTGCGCTTGGCGCTTCGTCGATGTCAACAATACCGTGCCGCCGTCTGCAACAATTTTTGTGACTGCTGCGAGAGCTTCTTCAAGCATAGCTGCTGTTTTTGTGAGGTCGATGATATGCGTATCGCCCCTTTTACTATGGATGTACTGGCGCATCGCTGGGTGCCAGCGACTTGTTTTGTGGCCGAAGTGTGCTCCGGCTTCTAATAATTTCTTAGCATCAACGGTTATTCCCGCCATAGTGCTAATCCTTTCTTCTTCACTGAGAGCCAACCTTGGGGCACAATGCCGCCTCGGAGGATTAACTACTCACAGTTGTTTAATTACTTTCACGTTTAATTTTAACAGATGGCTTGAAATGATGCAACAGATAGCGTATAGTAGAGCTTCATGAAAAAAGACATACACCCTACTAACTACCGCTTGGTCGTGTTTGAGGACCTCAACGACGGCTCACGTATCCTTACTCGCTCAACTGTCGCTTCAGACGAAACGACAAAGTGGGAAGATGGCAATGAGTATCCACTAGTGAAAGTGCATATCTCGAGCAGCTCTCACCCGTTCTATACTGGCCAAGAGAAGCTGGTTGACATCGAAGGTCGCGTTGATAAGTTCAAAGCTCGCCGTGAAGCAGCCGCACAAGCGCGCAAGGCAAAAGCTGATAAAGCGAAGCCTGCAAAAACTGAAGCTAAAGAGGAAAAAGAAGCCCCACAAAAAATCGGTTAGCTACTCGATACGAAAAGCTCTAGAGCTAATTAGCTTTGGAGCTTTTTTATTTGTACACTACACGTTAGGTAATTATGGACACAGCAGCATACAACAAAGAGTTAGAAGAGTTGAAAGCAAAACTTGGTGATCCGAGCTATTTTTCGACCAAGGAATACCCGAAAACAGCTAAGCGCATTGCGGAAATCGAAGAATTGCTGAAACTAGACGAAGACATCGCAACAAATGAAAAGCGTCTGGCTGATGCAAAAAAACTTGCAGGCGGATCGGATGAGCTTGCGGAACTAGCCGCTATGGAGGTCGATGAACTTACCGCATCATTAGAAGAGCTGCAAACGAAGCTGCAAGAAAAGCTTATCCCGAAAGATCCAAACGCAGATAAAGATTGCATCTTTGAAATCCGAGCTGGAGCCGGCGGTGACGAGTCTTCACTGTTTGCCGGCGAACTTTACCGAATGTACGCTCGGCAGGCCGAAATTGCCGGTTATAAAACTGAATTACTTGGTGAAAGCCCATCGGACGTCGGTGGGTTTAAAGAAATTTCATTTGCGGTGCGTGGACCGGGTGCGTACGCTCATTTCAAACTTGAAGCTGGCGTGCACCGCGTGCAACGAGTGCCAGAAACCGAGAGTCAAGGTCGGGTGCATACCTCAACCGTCACCGTCGCGGTACTCCCAGAAGCCGAAGAAGCTGATATCGACATTGATCAAAACGATCTAAAAATTGATACCTACCGGGCGAGTGGGCACGGCGGTCAATCCGTCAACACCACTGACTCGGCAGTACGCATAACACATTTACCGACCGGTATTGTCGTCACCATGCAGGATGAAAAGTCGCAGATAAAGAAC
>JAUHWW010000030.1 GCA_030427365.1 bacterium
ACAGCTCACTTATCAAGAGATTCTGCGCGGAAAATGTAACGGGGCTAAGTATTGTACCGAAGCTATGGGCTCATTAGCTTTTGCTTCATAAACCTAATTGAAGAAGATGATTGTTCATTTTCATCGCCACCCATGCCAATGGGCTGGCGACACAATCTTTTAGAAAAGTTTATGAACCGTAAGCTAATGAGCGGTAGAGGAGCGTTCCTATCTGCGTTGAAGTCAGACTGCGAGGTCTGGTGGAGCGTTATCAAGTGAGAATGCTGGAATGAGTAACCATAAGGCAGGTGAGAATCCTGCCCACCGAAAGAGCAAGGTTTCCTGGGCCACGGTAATCGTCCCAGGGTTAGTCGGGCCTAAGCCGAGGCGAGTAGCGTAGGCGATGGACATCAGGTTAATATTCCTGAACTGGCTATATACTGCGTGCAGTGCGCAATATGATAACGAGAGCGGATTTTTGGTTATATCCGTCCAACACATCTAACTGGTGTGGAATGAAAGACCGACTTCGCGTCGGACAATTCTCGTGAAAGTGTTGACCAGAAAAGCTGCCCGCGTGTGTTTATAGTCACCCGTACCGCAAACCGACACAGGTGCTCAGGTCGAGAAGACCAAGGTGAGCGAGTGAATCTTCGTTAAGGAACTCGGCAAAATAGCGACCGTAACTTCGGGATAAGGTCTGCCCCGTCACAATGATTATCATTGTGACTTTGCCAGTTTTCTTTTTGAAAACAACGGTGATATTAGCGTGTGCAACGCTAAAATTCATCGGAACCAAGAAATTTGAATTGAGAAAAGAAAGCTGACCTCTATAAAGCACGTAACGTGGTAGTTATTGTGACGGGGCCGCAGCTAAAGAACCCAAGCAACTGTTTACCAAAAACACAGGTCTCTGCTAACACGAAAGTGGATGTATAGGGGCTGACGCCTGCCCGGTGCCGGAAGGTTAAGGGGACGACTTCACGGTCTGATCTGAAGCCCCGGTGAACGGCGGCCGTAACTATAACGGTCCTAAGGTAGCGAAATTCCTTGTCAGGTAAGTTCTGACCCGCACGAATGGCGTAATGATTTGGGTACTGTCTCAACGAAGAGCTCGGTGAAAGTGCATTGCCGGTAAAGATGCCGGCTGTCCGCAGCAGGACGAAAAGACCCTATGGAGCTTTACTACAGCTTGATATTGAATCGAGCGTACACATGTGTAGGATAGGAGGGAGACTTTGAAGCCTCAGCGCTAGCTGAGGTGGAGTCGCTGGTGAAATACCTCCCTTGTGTACGTTTTATTCTTACCATGGCCGTTATCCGGTCATGAGACAGTGTCTGGTGGGTAGTTTAACTGGGGCGGTTGCCTCCTAAAGAGTATCGGAGGCGTTCAAAGGTCGACTAAACACGGATGGAAATCGTGTTGATAGTGCATACGCATAAGTCGGCTTGACTGTGAGGCTTACAAGCCAATCAGGGACGAAAGTCGGAGTAAGTGGCCCGCTGTTCTAGCATTTGCTAATGTATGTGGGAACGACAGCGCAAACGGATAAAAGTTACCCTAGGGATAACAGGCTTATCGGCCCCAATAGTTCACATAGACGGGCCGGTTTGGCACCTCGATGTCGGCTCATCACATCCTGGAGGGGGAGCACCTTCCAAGGGTATGGCTGTTCGCCATTTAAAGTGGTACGTGAGCTGGGTTCAGAACGTCGTGAGACAGTTCGGTTTATATCCGCTGTGGACGTCAGGAAAATTGAGAGAATTTGCCCCTAGTACGAGAGGACCGGGGTGAACGAACCTCTGGTGTACCAGTTGTCGTACCAACGGCATTGCTGGGTAGCTAAGTTCGGGATAGATAAGCGCTGAAAGCATATTAAGCGCGAAACTAGTCTCAAGATGAGTTTTCCCTATGAGGGTCGTGATAGACGATCACGTTGATAGGCGCAAGGTAGAAGCATGGCAACATGTGTAGCTGAAGCGTACTAATAACCCCATTGACTTTTTATGACCATAAGTGACTTTCCTTCCTACAAAGAGGAAAATCGCTTATGGACGTGCAATTTAACTAGTTTTTACTGCTCAACCGGCAGTAACAGATACGAAACGTCAGTGTAATTGAAGAACTTTGCTTGCCGCAGAGTTCGCCATTTCCCACGCAGACCACCATTGTTGGCTATGAAAGTGAAGTGGCGATGTTTGCGATAAGCAAAGGCAATTAACAATTTAAACCAGCCATTCAATGGACACCAATTAGGTACAGAGCCCGAGACAATTTTGGGTTTTGTGCTCGGATGAAATGCAAGAAAACCTCTGAGCATTTCTGCAAACCGTACTTCGCGTACGGAGCAGCAGAAAGCGCAGGTAGGTTGCCGTAGCAGTTCGCCGAGAGCATGCCAGCGCAGCAAGCAGAGCTTGACTGGCAGGGCATGCGGCACAAATGCCAAAATCGGTGCCCATAGCATAGGGGTCCCACCTGTTCCCATCCCGAACACAGAAGTTAAGCCCTATAGCGGTGACTATACTGCTTTGCGGGAAAATAGCACGGTGCCGGTTTACGCAAAAAGGCGAGCTTTAGGGCTCGCTTTTTGCTTTTAAAGAAGGGGCAGGCCCCCTCTTTAGCTCGGGCTATAGCCCTCGGATTCTCCCCCGGAAACTATATAGATTTTCGTGAAATAAATTCCCAAAAATCTATACATAAGCAATTTTTAATTGAACCTACCGGTGTTAAGCTATCATTAAATGAAGATGCCAGATTCAGAGGGTACAACTTTTTACAGTGAGACTACCCCAATTCCAAAAAAGAAAGACAACGCATATCTTGTTGGCCTAAGGCAGTGGGGGCGTTTAAAAAAAGACGTTAAAAATATACCTACAGGTTTCGACTGGTGGACTGTTGCTTGGTCTGTGTCTTTCGGTGCTTCAACAGCGTTCCTTGGTGTTGCGATCACGGCAGAAAATTACAGGGACTGGTATTGGTCGCTGACGGGGGTATTTTTTGCAGCATTCTTAATTAGCCTTGTGGGTGCGCGTAAAATAAGTAAAGTAACGGGTTCCAACAAAGAGAATGTTCTAAACAGAATGGCTGAAGTCGAAGAAGATCATGAGGATCCTGGAATGGGAAGTGGTGCGATTAATAGCACGTTTATAAGGTACAATTATAATAATGAAAATAACAAATAACTTTTTTTTACTGTGTGAAAATTTCTTGCTAGACGACAAACAGCGAGCAAGCTTAATTAATCTATATGATTTAATTTGGGCAGACGAATTTCCTGTTACGCATCTTGCACTAAAGTTTGTTGCTAATGTTAAAGTTCATGACAATAAATCAAAAGAAAATATAAGTCTGAGCGTTAACATCATTGATAGTAAATCAAAATCTCTTTTTAAATTAACGACACCACCAATAGTAATAAAGAAAAATACTAAAGAACAAACTGCAGGTGCAGTATTTGATATGCAGCTCGTTACATTTCCGGCAGAAGGAGAATATACGGCAATACTTAGTTGTGATGAAGAAAAAATTGCTACTCATAAAATCGAAGTAAAGTTGACTCAAAAGAGCAAAAAGGGAAACTGAGGCTACTTTTTCAGATGGAATTCTCAGGAGTTTTCTGCTCATGATTGTCAGAGTTATCCTCAAACATTAAAATATAGCTATGTCAGAAGTAACTAATCAGATAGCTCTGCTTAGGAATGATATAGTTCAGAGTGGTTGCGAGCTACTGTTAATTGATGACGCGCTAGGAGGCTGTGTATTTTTCTATCCTGAGGCGTTGGGTGATGAAGCCACCGCGAATGTTGACAACCTAGTTGTAAGAGCAATTCTCCAATGTGCCGGATTTACCTTTCACGAAGATAGACTTTCCGACGACCTACCTACAGCTTTTGCAATTGGAATACCGGATATGGAAAGATTTTCAAATGCCGCTACAGCTAATTCTTTACCTATTACTTTTCATGATGAGCTTGAGCCGCGTTCTTTAACAACACCCGTAAGTCAATTTGTTGACACATACAGAGCGGGTAGATATCCAGTCGGCATAGGCGATCTTGATTTATTTGTACATGACGTATCATTTGATCATCTGCCTGCGATAATTGTTTGTGGGGACTGGTTAATGAAACTCACGCAAAGAATACCCGAAACTAATGATCGCAGCGAATACGTAGGTCAAGGAGTACTGTTAGAAGCAGCAACAGCCAATATATCTCAAGCTATATTGTCACTAATACTTAATGATGATGAGCACGAAGATCAGTTGCAATTAGCATTAAATGATATCTATACACTAACTGGACAGTCTTTGTCTCTCGAAGCGTTAGAAAAAGCTATTCTTGAAAATTTACATAGGAAATTCTTAAGCAAAAAGGGAAATTGAGGCTACTTTTTCAGGAGGATATAGGCTTTTTCATCTGAAGCTAAAAAATATTCAAATCAAGTAGAAGTAGCTATCTAGAAAAGATTAATGAGGGCTTCAGCCACGTTTTTCACCAGAGGTTCATGTTCTAATCGGAAGCTCGGACAGGTATCTCGAATGACCAGACTACTTTCACCGAGATTTTCATAGTAGTAGATAATATTATCGCTCGGAATCTCTAGTTCGACGCCTGGCTCGAGGAATTTATTTTCTTCTTTTCGAGATGCAAGTTCAATTGCCCGCAAGCGACCAAATCCGTCTAAAACTTCAATATTCAGCGGGTTCCCACCGATCAATATATTTGGTTCGGTTGCACTAGGAATGTCTAAAATAACTCTGTCTCCAGATTCGTGCTCAGAGCTATTTATAGGCCAGATGTAAAATGAAGAACCAAGCTCCCCAGACACAATTGGCTTTCCTAAAGTCTCACCATCCAGAAGGTATCTTTCAAAACTACTTCCCATGATGTATAAATTATAACACTTAATTAGCAAAAAGGGAAACTGAGGCTACTTTTTCAGTCCGATATTGACAAATGTGATATAATATACCATATGATAGGACTTGAATGGGTTAATCCTGGAAGCGAAGAGCATATGGATCGCTATATAGCGATGCTTGAGCGTGCTTCAAGTTCAGAAGAGGTGAGAGAGCACTTACCAGAGATTTTTGAAGAGGGTTCTGAATCTCGTATTCAAGAAGGGATCCGTGCAAATGGCGCTCTACGGTTCTTTATTGTAGTGGACGGACAGGACAGCGGCCGAGCGGAGCTAACCCGACATTTGAACTCTGACCCTAGTATTGTTGAGCGTACGCCTGAGGATTTACAGCTAGGCTTCAATACTTGCTATTTCGTTACGCCAGAAATTGTACAGCGGAACACTGACCTCCTACACCGAGAAGTAGCTGACGCATGCATTCGGCAGGCTTTTGTAGAAGGCGACCAAGCCGAGGGCCTAGCTCCTTGGTTACCTGTATCACTTGATGGAAATGATGTCAGCAGGGGCTGGCTCCTGCAGGCAGACAGCCCGTGGTATGAAGTGCATCAGGCTGAACCTCAGACTGGTTTTCTGCCGCAGTTTGGCATCGGTAACAACTCCTATAGCTTGCTCCACGCAGTACCAAAAGCTGCCTAGCAAAAAAGGGAAATTGAGGCTACTTTTTCAGGAGGGATTTTCCCGTCGAACGAGAACGGTGCTGTTCAGCTGTGTGAAATTCTTCCAGCCTTTCTTCAAGTTCGCTCATTTCTACACTGTCTTTAGCGACAAACATACCGTACTCACCCTTTTCTATGTCGAGTGCATGGCGCATGCGCCTATTAAGCGGTACAAAAACCTCCTCTGGTGGAGCGGGCGCCTCTACGCCGCCGGGTTCTTCGTCCATTTGCTCTGAACCGATGACAGAAGTCTCGAACTGCGTCGGAGCGCGCTCTATGCCTGCTGCTATAGAGCCACTGAAAATAGCTCTCCCGACAGTTCTTCTTACGATATTCATTTCATGATTCTAGCTTGATTACCCAAAATAACCAAAAGCAAAAAAGGAAATTGAGGCTACTTTTTCAGGAGGTGATGGGCTACCCTATTTACATACCGCTCATGGTTTGTTCTTGGTTAGCTTATAAAATAACATCATGAAAAGTCCTGAAGAGTTATATGGAGATCCACGGTGGGTAGACGGTGAACGTGCTCGATCCTTTGAAGAGGGACAAGATTTTGATCCATATCAATTTTACCAATGTGCTGCCATGCTTGACGCGCTCAATAAGCGTGTAGATCTCTCTATAGTCGATAGAGTTATCGACTTTGGGAGTGGCTACGGTGAGGGTTTGCTTGCGCTTGATATGCTTGTCAAAGCAGTGACGGATAGACAGACGCCAATCATCGGTTCTGAAGTAGACGCAAGCTGTATTCCTTTTGCGAAAGCTGTCGCCAAAAGACTGGATGCAGTTAGCCTAAAAACAACAAACGGCATTGAATTGGTGAGGAAAAACCGATCACAGCGTACGTTAGTCACAGCGATGATGCTTGGTCCAACGTGGGAGTTTCCTTTCATCGAGAAACTTTTGATAGATGCTGCAGTTGGTGAAGGTGATAGGACAGGAATAACTTTGATTAGTTCAGACGAGAGATCAATGCAGCGAGCTAAGTGTTACGCTGATATGATTACTTCGAGAAATGGACTAGCTATCATTCACTTCACTAGAGATGAGCTCGGCTACGGCCTTCGGGGAAATGGCATAGAACAGCTCGCGATAATACCTATTGAATGCAAAAAGGGAAATTGAGCCTACTTTTTCAGGGGGTGGTAGTCATGATCTTTCCGCTCATGGTTTGATGAGCACTTAGTTTGTGCCATAGTAGTATATAGAGGAGATAGAATGGATATAAGAATAGAGACAAAGACGGGAAGCCCGTCAGCTGTACGGAGAAATTCTATACCGGTCGAACGGCCTGAAGGTTTTGATGATGAGTCGTATGTGCAACATGCTGTTAGTGCAGCAGAGTTGGTTAGATTATTTTTGAACGGGGATGTCGATGATCGTCACAAAGCTAAAGATGGGGCCACAACAACAATGATAATCGCTGATGAAACCATTAGTGACGAGCAGTTGGAAGAAGCATTTCGTAGAGAAGATAGACGGCAAGACGAGCATCCAAGCACCTGGTCAAGGCCACACGTCGTAAACCTTTTGCCTGTAGTAGTATCTTAAGTTCGGAAACCGAGCCCTACTTTTTCAGGAGGGACTGTTTGAAGTTTTCCGCTCATGGTAGATATTTGTTACCGTAGTATATTATTGTTCTAAGAGGAGTTTACTTATGGGTGTTGAGGTTGGACATCAAATTGCTAGAGAAAGAAAGCAAGAACGGCTTGCTGAGCGGGGACGAGCAGCTGCAGAGAGCGTAAAAACTGGAAATAAACGTTTTATCAAAAGGTTGGGAAGAATAATTTTAGGCAGAAAATCCGAACCGGATCTACAAAGAAAAGTCGGTCAATACGCAGAAGTTAGGGCGCTAGATAGTAGGCGAGTATTTGGTGACTCAAAACTCGGAGCAGCCTACCGCACGAAAGAAACCTATTGTAGAAATCCTGACATGTTTATAGATCAAGCTGTCGACTATTCTGCCTACAGAGCTCGGTTAACGGAGGGACCCTATGGTATATCTACTGAGATTTTTGAACATGCAGTCACGGTCGATCCTTATATAGTTTTGAGTGATGCAGGAACATGGGCACAAATTACTAGAGCTCACGATCAAGCGCTTACAGCGGCAGCTGAAATAAATCCTAGCTCAGTCTCGGTGTAGTAAAAAGGGAAATTGAGGCTACTTTTTTAGGAGGGGGTAAACCATCACTTCTCGCTCAATCAGCAAATATTATATGCCTTCTCTAATAGGGAACTGCGCACGTGAGCGACGGTCATCGCTAACGTCGTAGAACATGTGCGGCTGTGTATGGTCGAAGATCAGCAGATCACCTTCATTAACTCGAGAGGTGAGTATACTATATGGCGCTGTCATTTTACGCGTAAAGCGAGGCCATGGAGCTATTAATCTTCTTGCTACTTCTTGTGGTCGTCCAACTTTACATTCAGTAAATCTTGCTCCACTAAACGCCACAAAATCGAGGTGTCCACGAAGTGTATGGTGCAGAGTAATTGC
>JAUHWW010000031.1 GCA_030427365.1 bacterium
CTAAGTCTGCGCAATATCTATCCAATAGATAGCTGCCCATGCCTAAGGCGTCCTTATACTCAGAATCAACAGGTATATGCGCTGTATTCGTAGTGACCATCTGCAACGCCACGACATTTTCCCCGTCGAACGACTCTCTTCCCGAATCGAGAACAGCAAGCACAGGCCCACCGATGCTCCTCCTGCGTGCATAGTACGGAACCCTGGCAGTATCCGCATATCTTCCGACTATTTCAGGATCATGTGACCCAACTTCGAGAAAATATCTTCTTGTTGAACCGTTAGGATAGTCATAATACCCAAATACATAATCTAACCCATTAAGTGCTACCTGCATCAAAAACTCTTATTACGTTACCTAGATTATAGAGTCGATACTCCCTCAAACCATGAGCTTAAACAATTGTAGCTATACATAGTGTAGTGACGGCGGGGGTGCGGGAAGTTGTATATACGCTAGTAATTTTACAGAGACGATGAAGCATGCTTCCTAACAATCATTGCCCTGAAGGCTAGCTGGGCCGCGCCGGAGGCATGAGGGGCTGATTCTGTCTCGCCTGTTTCATTTCTCCGCAACGACTTCCTCCTGCATTAAATGTATCGCAAACAACTGGCTTGCGAGGGTCATCATACACGGAGCAGACAAAGCCACCTAGCTCATTCTGCACTAGATACGGACAGTCTCTCAATAGCAGATACTCAGGATGTTCTGGAGCATCTGTAACTATGGCTGATGCCATGTCCATCAAATCACCTAATATATCTCTCAGCTCTTCTTCGACTTGTGCTCTGGTTCTGATACCGGTTGGTATCAATTCAGCCCCTCCCTCTTCAAAGAATTGCTTCTCATCATCGCTGAGAGATATTGCTGTCCCTGCCCTGCAACACGCGCCAACACAGCTCGCGCACTCATTAGTATCTGCGTTCAATACTGGGAATAATTTTCTTTCTGATATCCCTAAATTCTACCCCACCCAATCATTCCAGCCATGAGCATGATGAGCATAACCGCAGAAAACGAAGCCTACTTCCTAAAAATCCTTTCTTCACCCCCAACTAACAGCTCGACTTCCCTATCAAATCACCCACACAGTTTCGACACCTACTGTGGCCTTCGTGTATTATTGACGCATGCTCAAGATAATACGTGAGAAGCCCCTTGAAAGTCTCGTCGTTGCAGTACCTGTGATAAGCGGACTTAGCTTTTTAGTTTCGTACTTTTTTGAATTAGGATATTTATCTGCGTTTGGTGTGCCAACTGTTTTTGCACAAGTTAAGACCGAGAATTTTTTATTTTCTGGTTTTATACTATCTATTTTGCTAATGATTATACTAAGCATTTACGACATTACGACTAAATCTATTGATGCCAAAGGAAAAATGGGCTGGCCAGAAATATCAATATTACTATTGTTTTATTTGTGCGTCATAATTGTTTCTCCTCCAATCATCTCTGTGACATTCCTTGGTCTGACTATATCCGCTGCTTTGTCATTTTTAATTCGTAGGAAACATCATCCTGTCAGACAGACTAAATCTACAGGTAAACCTTCGTGGTATAAAATCGTTACGATATTATATGTGTCTTTTATTGCTTTGGTTGGTTTAGCATATTTTACCGGCTCCGTGTTTGCTTCGTTTGGAGAAAGCTACGCTACTTTCAATAAGAACAAAAACGAATACTTAATTGTTAGGAGTTATGGTGATAAACATCTTATAGTTCAGTACAATGAAGCTGCCAATTTAGGGCCGTATGAGATATATAACGACAACGCGTTGGCGGGTATTGAAATTACTAACAAAAGTAAGCCGAACATTGAAATTAATAACACTGCCACAAACATTCGAAGCTTTTTCGAAGAAATTCTACAATAGTCAAACAGAATACTAGTTTCTCAGGGATTCATTTCTTGAGAAACTAAATATATTCCAGGGGTGGATCCAACGAGAAAATCCTGCGATTTTCTCGGCTACTAAGGCGGGGATGTTCCCTGCCTTAAAAGCAGAAAACCTCCTTTCGGAGGTTTTCTTGCGTAACTCGGCATCGTGCTATTTTCCCACTTGCGCAGTATAGTAACCGCTGTAGGGCTTAACTTCTGTGTTCGGAATGGGAACAGGTGGATCCCCTACGCCATGGACACCGACCCTATACTTTGTACCGCTTTCTCTGCCAACTAACAAAGTTAGTTGCGCTAGAAAGCTTTCGGCGAATCACGGCGGCAGCCTCACTGCGCTTCTTGCTACTCTGTACGCTAGTACAGTTTGCAAGAATGCTCGTGGCTTTCTTGTGCTTCATCCGAATACAAAGCCTAGGGCTAGCATCCAGAATTGGATCATATGCATGATTGAGTTTTTAAATAACTAACAACTTAGAATCATGAGCATCGCCACTTCACTTTCAAAGCCATCAAAGGTGGAACTTGCGTGGGAAATGGCGGCACTACTGATTCTAATCAGACTGACTACGTACCAAAAACTAGTTGAAAAAAATGCTTTCCAAGATATTGGTCCAAAGGAACGGATCCTTAGTCCAACATCTTGGATCATAAAAAGCCAATGGATCTATTAGTACACTTTAGCTACACATGTCACCATGCTTCTACCTTGTGCCTATCAACCTGATCGTCTATCAGGGATCTCATGGGGAAAACTCATCTTGAGGCTAGTTTCGCGCTTAATATGCTTTCAGCGCTTATCTATCCCGCACATAGCTACTGGGCAATGCCATTGGTATGACAACCCATACACCAGCGGTGCGTTCACCCCGGTCCTCTCGTACTAGGGGCAAATCCTCTCAATTTTCCTGACGTCCACAGCGGATATAAACCGAACTGTCTCACGACGTTCTGAACCCAGCTCACGTACCACTTTAAATGGCGAACAGCCATACCCTTGGAAGGTGCTCCCCCTCCAGGATGTGATGAGCCGACATCGAGGTGCCAAACCGCCCCGTCTATGTGAACTATTGGGGGCGATAAGCCTGTTATCCCTAGGGTAACTTTTATCCGTTTGCGCTGTCGTTCCCACATACATTGACCAAAAGGTCTGTACAGCGGGTCACTTACTCCGACTTTCGTCCCTGATTGGCTTGTTGGCCTCACAGTCAAGCCGACTTATGCGTATGCACTATCAACACGATTTCCATCCGTGTCTAGTCGACCTTTGAACGCCTCCGATACTCTTTAGGAGGCAACCGCCCCAGTTAAACTACCCACCAGACACTGTCTCGTAACCGGATAACGGTCACGGTAAGAATAAAACGATTACAAGGGCGGTATTTCACATTGCGACTCCACCTCGACTAGCGTCGAAGCTTCAAAGTCTCCCGCCTATGCTACACATGTAAACGCTCGATTCAATGTCAAGCTGTAGTAAAGCTCCATAGGGTCTTTTCGTCCTGCTGCGGACAGCCGGCATCTTTACCGGCAATGCACTTTCACCGAGCTCTTCGTTGAGACAGTATCCAAATCATTACGCCATTCGTGCGGGTCAGAACTTACCTGACAAGGAATTTCGCTACCTTAGGACCGTTATAGTTACGGCCGCCGTTCACCGGGGCTTCAGTTCAGACCGTGAAGTCTTCCCCTTAACCTTCCGGCACCGGGCAGGCGTCAGCCCCTATACATCCACTTTCGTGTTAGCAGAGACCTGTGTTTTTGGTAAACAGTTGCTTGGATTCTTTCGCTGCGGCCCCGTCACATCATCCACCACAGATAATGTGTTTCACTTGGGACTACAAGCCTTCTTTTCTCAATTTCAATTTCTTGGTTCCGATTGATACTAGGAGCATTAATCCTGTATCAGACCGTTGTTTCCGTAAAAGAAAACTTCTAGACAAATGTCACATGTGATGAACACTGTGACGGGGCAGACCTTATCCCGAAGTTACGGTCGCTTTTTTGCCGAGTTCCTTAACGAAGATTCACTCGCTCACCTTGGTCTTCTCGACCTGAGCACCTGTGTCGGTTTGCGGTACGGATGACTATGAACACACGCGGATGGCTTTTCTGGTCAACACTCTCGTAAGAATCGTTCAGCACGAAGCTGATCTCTCATTCCAGACCAGTTAGATCTGTTAGACGGATATAACCATGAATCCGCTCTTACTACCATATTGCGCACCATTCGCAGTACATAGCCAGTTCAGGAATATTAACCTGATGTCCATCGTCTACGCTACTCGCCTCGACTTAGGACCGACTAACCCTGGGACGATTACCGTGGCCCAGGAAACCTTGCTCTTTCGGTGGGCAGGATTCTCACCTGCCTTGTTGTTACTCATTCCAGCATTCTCACTTCCTAACGCTCCACCGAACCTCACAGTTCGACTTCAACGCAGATAGGAACGCTCCTCTACCGCTCCATCATAAGATGGAACCCATAGCTTCGGTACAATACTTAGCCCCGTTACATTTTCCGCGCAGAATCTCTTGATAAGTGAGCTGTTACGCACTCTTTAAATGAATGGCTGCTTCTAAGCCAACATCCTTATTGTTTAAGAAATTCCACCTCGTTTCCCACTTAGTATTGATTTAGGGACCTTAGCTGATGGTCTGGGCTGTTTCCCTTTCGAGCGACGAACTTAGCTCCGCCGTTCTAACTGCCGTAGTTCCACATTCAGTATTCGTAGTTTGTCAAGGGTGGGTACCCGTGAGGGCCCCAGTCCGAAACAGAGCTCTACCCCTGAATGCTACCGTACGACGCTAACCCTAAAGTTATTTCGAGGAGAACCAGCTATCTCCGAGTTCGATTGGCATTTCACCGCTAACCACAGGTCATCCAAAGATGTTGCAATATCTCCTGGTTCGGCCCTCCACGACGTTTTACCGTCGCTTCAGCCTGCCCATGGTTAGGTCACCCGGTTTCGGGTCTAATAATTACGACTATGTCGGCCTATTCAGCCTCGCTTTCACTATGCCTCTCGCCAGATGGCTTAAGCACGCCGCAATCATTAACTCGCTGGATCGTTCTACAAAAAGCACCCCGTCACCCCGAAGGGCTCCGAGTCCTTGTACGCATATAATTTCAGGTTCTATTTCACTCCCCTTCCGGGGTTCTTTTTACCTTTCCCTCGCGGTACTAGTTCTCTATCGATCGTAAGTCATATTTAGTCTTGGAACGTGGTCGTCCCAGCTTCGATCAGGGTTTCTCGTGCCCCGATTTACTCGAGATAGTAAATGATAAGGTTTCCATACCTTGGTATACCGGGCTATCACCGTCTATGGCCAGTCTTTCCAAACTGTTCTACTCGACATGGATCTTTTTCTACTCCTTATGCAGACTCGTGACAGCATCTGCTCTCCAAGCCGATGATTCGATGAATCGAACCGTCAGCTTGGTTTATTTACTTCTCACAACCCCTACTTTATATTCGTCTGTCAACTTATCCGTTTAAAAAACGGAAATAAACTAGGTTTAGACTATTCCAGTTTCGCTCGCCACTACTCCCAGAATCGTTGGTTACTTTCTATTCCTCGCCCTACTAAGATGTTTCAGTTCAGGCACTTATCTCTATCTACCCTATATATTCAGGTAAAAGTGAACTGGCATTACCCAGCCCGGGTTTCCCCATTCGGAAATCTTCGGTTCAAAGTTTGTTAGCAACTCCCCGAAGCTTATCGCAGCTTACTACGTCCTTCATCGATAACTTACGTCAAGGCATCCGTTATATGCGCTTATGTAGCTTTTTATGAGTAAAGTCTATGAGACGAATCTCAAAGACTTATGCATTTTTTCAACTAGTTATTGATACGTATATCTATAACTAGATTTTGTTTCTCTTACACATAATCTAATTTGCTTATCTTGATTATGTGTTTACGTCAGTCTAGTTGTTAATATGCGCGTGAGACTCGTAGACACCATCTGCAGTTCACCGCAGTTGTTTCTACTAGGTTGAGTTCACGATTAAACAGTTGCCATTGCTACTCGTAAGTAGTTAGCCTTGTTTCTACCTGAACTCAAGTCCAAATATAATATCAAGAATTCATTCCTCGGTAAAGAAGAAAATATGCACATTTCGTTGCATTATTTGCAACGTTAATCTAGCTAAGCCAAATCAGTGTGCGGCCATATGGTCTAAGTGTTGCTTCAGCCTGTTCTCTTGCAGTCTGTTGATCCACATTTGGATCGGTATTTGCATCTTCTGCGTCATATTGAGCCCCTAATGTCTTTAGCCATCCACTCGGTCTATCATTATCGCCTTCAATCGCAAAAACGCACGCACCTAAATCATACGGGCCTTCGCCGTTTTCTCCGATAATCCACCCTGGAGGAGATTCAATCGGAGGTTCAACTTTAGCCACACCAGCCTTGTCAGATACATGCACTATTTCTATAGTTGTGTTTTCTATAGCTGTATTCACCAAGCGTCTCCTATTTATACAAACATACTACTGATTGACTCGTGCCGACACAAGCATGACAACTATTGCACAATAGGCAGTCTTGTCTTATTAACACTTTTCAGGTAGAATATCTCGGTATCTTCAAAACTTGAAAGTACTTATCGGGGACATAGCTCAGTTGGCTAGAGCACCTGCTTTGCAAGCAGGGGGTCCGGGGTTCGAGTCCCCGTGTCTCCACCAGAACCACACTGAGTGTGGGCGTTTAGCTCAGCTGGTTAGAGCGCGTCACTGATAATGACGAGGTCGGAGGTTCAAGTCCCCCATCGCCCACCATCACATCCACACAACGGGTGGTTTTTTATATATGATGTTCTACCAAGTATAGAAAGCAATCTAAAATGCACATGCTTGCAATACTTTTCTCCGGGATATAAATTGTTTGGTACAGAGGGGTAATTAAATGGCAGATATAGATCTGGTTCAAGAATCTTTAAACCACGCACAGTTAAAAAAAGAATCAATGCTTGAGTTTGTTAGCTCAGCAATTGGCCAACGAATACAATTTCATAGAGATATTGTCACACTTTCATTGTTATTACTTGGTGGTATTGTCGCTCTTTTTAACTTGGATTCGACAAATACGCTCATCAGAACTGAGTGGATGCTTTATGTGGCGGGAGTATTATCAATGACGGCTGCCCTTATTTCAACAGTTACAAGGGTTATGCTATTGGGTCATTTGCAAAACATGGTGGCGACAATGAATTCCTGGCTAGGAAACATTAGCGTTGCGGTTAAAGATGTAAGGGGTAAATTTGTACAGGCAAACCCACCAGCTACTGAAAGCGACAAAGCTGTTGCTATCAACAAACTAGTAGAGGCTGAAAACCCCGCACCATTACCCTATTTAAACAAGCTCGGGGAGCATGGTCATAAGATTTCTGCTGGATTATTTATTGCTTCTATTGTTTCCATAGCTGTCTCTTTATTATTAAAAATTAGCTAGAAATCACAAATAAAAAACCAGCTCGTGAAAGCTGGCTTTTTTCTTTGTTAAATTCTGAATTGTGCAATCAACGTGTCATTTAATTGTTTTGAATTTTGGGTCCTTTAGCGAACAAGTACTAAAATCCAAAAATGTACTTGCTCTAGGATCGCCTTGCTAATCGAGACCTCTATAGAGGGGCTCGATTGCTATTATCTCCCTAGAAAGGAGGTAATCCATCCGCAGCTTCCGCTACGGATACCTTGTTACGACTT
>JAUHWW010000032.1 GCA_030427365.1 bacterium
TGATCCAGGTACAAATGGGTGGAAGTGCGCTTGAAACACTGCTAAAGAATGTTGATTTGAGTCAGTTGATTACTAATCTGCAAGAAGAAGTTGAAGCCGCCAAAGGACAACGTCGTAAGAAGCTCATGAAGCGATTGCGCTTGCTTGAGTCTATGGAACGTGCGGGCATCAAGCCAGTGAGCATGTGCTTGAATGCATTGCCAGTGATCCCACCGGATCTACGCCCTATGGTGCAGCTTACTGGTGGACGATTTGCGACAAGTGACCTTAACGACTTGTATCGCCGCGTCATCAACCGAAACAACCGCTTAAAGAAACTGATTGATCTGAACGCGCCTGAAGTCATTCGCCGAAACGAACAGCGCATGCTCCAAGAGTCAGTCGATGCATTGATTGACAACAACTCAACTCGATCAGGCCGCGCCATCGCAGCGACTGGACAGAGACGACGCCTAAAATCACTATCAGATATGCTGAAGGGTAAGCAAGGCCGTTTCCGCCAGAACTTGCTCGGTAAGCGTGTCGATTACTCTGGCCGTTCAGTTATTGTCGCCGGTCCAGAACTAGATATTGATGAGTGTGGTTTGCCAAAAATGATGGCGCTGGAACTCTTCAAGCCGTTTGTTATTGGTTATTTGATTGAGCGTGAGTACGCGCACAACATTCGCTCAGCGACACAGATGATTGAAGCCGGCGAAACTGCCGTGTGGGACGCACTTGACTACGTTATTGCCGGAAAGTACGTGCTTCTCAACCGTGCACCGTCACTTCACCGATTGAGTATTCAGGCTTTCCAGCCTCGATTGATCGAAGGAAAAGCTATACAATTGCATCCGCTTGTTTGTAAAGGCTTTAACGCTGACTTCGATGGTGATCAAATGGCTGTCCATTTGCCGCTATCTGATGAGGCGCAAGCTGAGGCTCGAGACATCATGGCTGCAAATAAGAACCTCCTGAAACCAGCTGACGGGTCTCCAATATTGCACATTGAGCAGGATATCGTATTAGGCGCGTACTACCTGACATACATAAAGAAAGGTGTGTCAGACAAAGACCCAGTCGCTTTCTCATCTGTTGCTGAAGCCATCATGGCCCGTGAGAATGGAGTGATTACGAACCAGTCTCGCGTGAAGATTGTCTTCCGTGGCGAACGACGGGACACCACACTTGGACGCATTTTGTTCAATGAGATCTTCCCAGAGGATTTCCCGTTTGTAGACGATGAAATGACGAAAAAGCGTCTTGGAAGTGTTATGTCCGAGACCTATGCACAGTACGGCCAGGAGATGACCGCAAAAATCGCTGACGAACTGAAGCGTGTTGGCTTTGAGTTTGCGACTCGTTCCGGGCTCAGCATGGGCATGGACGACTTTAGCGACATTCCTTCACTAAAGAAAATTATCGATGATGGTGAAAACAAGACAAAAGAAATTGCTAGCCAGTTCGAACAAGGTTTCATTACCGAAGAAGAGCGCTATCGACTTACTGTTGAAAACTGGGCAAAGGTCGACAAGCACATTGAAGAAACACTAGAGAAACAGTTCGAAGGCGAAGATACTGCGATGTCAATTGCCGTGAAAAGTGGTGCACGAGGAAACATCGGTCAGGTAAAAACTGCTGTAGGTATGCTCGGACCAGTTGCTGATGCGACTGGACGCGCAATTGAACTTCCGGTTAAGTCTAACTATAAAGTTGGATTCACGCCGCTTGAGTACTTTACGGCTACCCGTGGTGCTCGTAAAGGTATGATTGACACTGCACTTAAGACAGCTGACTCCGGCTACCTGACTCGTCGTCTGGTTGACGTGTCACAAGACGTCTTCACCACTGACGAAGACATTGAAGATCCAGGGTTTGCTCTCTACCGTAGTGGTGCGGCGTATATTGGCGTGAGTTACGCTTCACGTCTCGAAGGACGGTATGCTGCTGAAGATATTGGTAGCTACGTCAAACGTGGCGAGCTCATTACAGAAGAGATCGCAAACAATATCGATGCCGACGAAAAACTTGATGGCGTCAAAATCATGAGTGTACTCAGTGTGCCTTCAATCAAAGGTATTCCGCAGAAAAGCTACGGAATCGATCCTGCGACTGGTCAGCTCGTTAAGACGTTCCATCCAGTTGGCGTTATTGCCGCGCAATCAATCGGTGAGCCTGGTACGCAGCTAACACTGCGAACCTTCCACTCAGGTGGTGCCGCCGGTGATGACATTACCACTGGTCTCCCTCGTGTCGAAGAGTTGTTTGAAACTCGTCAGCCGAAGGGTCAAGCATACCTCGCAGAAGTGGATGGCGTGGCTAGTGTGTGGGAAGAAGGCGAACAGTACATCGTACAGATTGCTCCAGCTGAACATAAACCAGAGGAAATCAAGCTAAAAGGCCAAACAGTGAAGGTCGCAAGTGGCTCAACTGTCCAAGAAGGCGACGTACTTGCCGAGACTGAAGACGGCAAGAATCAAATTCTCGCGCCAATTTCAGGTGTGGTTGATGTCGCTGAGGACAAGCTGATTGTTTCTCCAGGCAAGCAAGGTACTGCACGTTACGAAATCCCAGGCTTCAAGCAGTTGACTGTCAAAGACGGCGATGAAGTCAAAGCGGGTGATCGACTTACGAATGGTTCGATTGCGCTCAGTGAGCTCATGAGCCTATCAGGTGTTGAATCGACACAGCGTTACATCATGAACGAAATCCTCGCGATTTTTGCAGCTCAGGGACAAAACATTGCTGACAAGCACCTTGAAATCATTGTGCGTCAGATGTTTAGTCGTGTGCAAATCGATGAGCCTGGTGATAGCGAATTCGTGACAGGTGACGTCGTCAGTCGCCAGACAGTACTTGAGACAAATCAGAAATTGGCCAATGACGGCAAGGAACTTGTACGTTACAACCAACTACTTCTGGGTATCACCAAGGCTTCACTCGCGACAGAATCGTTCCTTTCTGCTGCATCGTTCCAGGACACAACCCGCGTGCTTATCGCAGCGGCAACAAGCGGTAAGGTTGATAAGCTTTACGGTTTGAAGGAGAACGTTATCCTCGGACGAAAGATCCCGGTTGGTACCGGTGTCCTCGCTGACGAAGATAACGACGGCTTCACTGATGTTGAAGAATTACCAGAGGATAAAGAGCGTCGTCCTGTCGCCGAACCGGTGCCAAGTGACGAAGCTATTGCCGAAGCATAAACAATCTGTTAAAATTACAATAATCAAACTAACGATCCGAGCTTTTGAGAACTCAATTCTCACTACAGCAGTAGATCAAGGAGAAATAAGCATACATGCCGACTATTAATCAGTTGGTTCGTAAACCGCGCAAGACGCCGAAAGAGAAATCAAAATCTCCTGCGCTGCACCGCGTGGTGAACAACCTCAATACTACTAACTATGAGAAGCCTGCACCCCTGAAAAGAGGTGTCTGTGTCAAGGTAACGACCAAGACGCCAAAGAAGCCGAACTCAGCGCTTCGTAAAGTCGCCCGCGTTCGTTTGAACAATGGCTACGAAGTCTGGGCCTACATTGGCGGTGAAGGCCACAACCTGCAGGAGCACGCTGTTGTGCTTATCCGCGGTGGACGTGTGCCTGACCTTCCAGGTGTGCGCTACCACGTTGTTCGTGGCGCACTCGACCTTCAAGGCGTCCAAGACCGCAAGCGCGGCCGTAGCAAATACGGTGCGAAAAAGGACGGTAAATAGTTATGCCAAAAAATTATGACCTGCCTGCAGGAGGCACGTTCGTAAATCGATCAAGAAGTAGCACTACCCAATACCCCGACGCACGTGTTCAACTCTCTACACCGATAAGACAAATGGAAATTACCGCTTCAGCAGTTTTCAACAATATTGAAGCTTTCACCGTTGCAGCACAAGCTATTGCAAACTTACAGGGGGACCAAAATGCCTAGGAAAACGACAAAAGCGTTAGTGCGACCTAAATTGCCAGATCGCAAATACAATTCAGAAATGGTGCAGCGCCTCATTAACCGCGTTATGCTGAATGGTAAGAAACAGCTCGCTGAGCGTATCGTCTATGACGCAATGGATCAGGCAGCCAAGATGGTGAAGAGCGACGACCCGCTCGAAGTATTTGATAAGGCAATCAAGAACGTTACCCCATACGTCGAGACCCGCTCTCGCCGCGTTGGTGGTGCAAACTACCAGATTCCATTTGAGGTCAAAGGCCAGCGCCAGAAGCACCTCACTATCATGTGGTTCGTTGCTGCGTGCCGAGCCAAAAAAGGTATGCCTATGAGCAAGCGTATCGCACTTGAACTCGTTGACGCCTACAACCAGACTGGTACCGCCTTCAAGAAGAAGGAAGACACGCACAAGATGGCAGAATCTAACCGAGCATTCGCTCACTTCGCGAGATAATTTATGGCTTTTCGCACGATTCAGGTTTGTTCTGACTGCAAGTTAGGTAACAATAATGGCGAGCTATTTCTAGAAGTTGGAGGCGAAGTATCCCCTGATTTTCTAGAGGTGCCCTTGGGGCGCGGCGAGATAGGGTATGGTCAGCAAGTTTTATACGGTACAGACGGTGAAAATCGCAAAAACAAATATTTTGTCGCGGACGTAGATGGAGATTATGAACTAGCAAGCGAGGAAGCAACTAAGCTACAGGAGCGCACAGATGCATGCGGTGGTAGGGTTGGTTTCCTTTGTTTCAAGTCCTGTGGAGCAGGATTAAAAAGAGTTGAGCAAGTGGCCCCAGAAAATGGAATGGAAGGCTACATAATTAAATAGATTGGGTAAAAAATGGCAGTAAAGAAAACACCACTAGGAAAAATTAGAAACGTTGGCATCATCGCGCATATTGACGCTGGTAAGACAACGACAACAGAAGGTATTTTGTACCGCACTGGATTGAGTCACAAGATTGGTGCCGTTCATGAAGGTGAAACAACTACTGACTGGATGGAGCAGGAGCGTGAGCGCGGTATTACTATCGTGTCCGCGGCGGTTACTTGTTACTGGAAAGACCACCAGATCAACATTATCGATACGCCAGGTCACATTGACTTTACCGTTGAGGTAGAGCGATCACTCCGCGTACTTGACGGTGCGGTTGTCGTATTCGACGGCAAAATGGGCGTCGAGTCGCAGTCTGAGACTGTCTGGCGCCAGGCTGACAAGTACAAAGTGCCGCGTGTGTGCTTTATTAACAAGATCAACCAAACCGGTGGCGATTTCTACAAATCACTCGATTCAATCCACAACCGCCTCGCTAAAGCCGCTTTCCCAATCCACCTGCCGATTGGTTTTGAGCAGGAAATCAACGGCGTTGTCGACCTAATTTCTATGAAAGCTTACACCTACAAAGAGTTTGCCGACAAAGAGCTTGTCGAGGGTGAAATTCCTGCAGACATGATGGAAAAAGTGCAGCGTTACCGCTCACTCTTGATTGAAAACGCTGTTGCCGAAGACGAAAAATACTTAGAGAAATATCTTGAAGTTGGCGAAGAAGGAATGACTGAAGACGACATTCGTCATGCAGTACGTTCAGCAACGCTTTCAGGCGCATTCTTCCCAGTCACTGGTGGTGATGGCCGTGGCGTTATCGTCGAAAAAGTCCTCGATATGGTCAATGACTTGCTTCCGTCACCTGAAGATCGAGGCTCTACATGGGGCACGCACCCAAAGACTGGTGACGAAATCGAGCGCAAACCTTCAACTGAAGAACCGCTTGCAGGCCTCGCGTTCAAGATAACGACCGATCCATTTGTTGGTCAGCTCGCGTACTATCGTGTGTATTCAGGAACGCTCAAAGCTGGTTCTTACGTATTGAACAGCTCAACTGGTGAAAAAGAGCGCGTTGGCCGCATCGTTCGAATGCAGGCAGATAAGCGTGAAGAAGTCCAAGAAGTCGAAGCTGGTGATATTGCCGCGATTGTCGGCCTAAAAGCAACGACGACTGGACACACGCTCTGTGACGTAAATAATTCAATCGTACTAGAGAGTATAGATTTCCCAGAGCCGCCAGTATCGATTGCAATTGAGCCAAAGACAAAATCTGATCAGGAAAAAATGTCCCTTGCGTTGCAGAAACTTGCAGAAGAAGACCCAACGTTCCGCGTGAAAGTCGACCACGAAACCGGCCAGACCGTCATCAGTGGTATGGGAGAGTTGCACCTCGAAATCCTTGTTGACCGCATGAAGCGCGAATTTAAGGTCGAGGCGAATATTGGTGCGCCGCAGGTGGCTTACCGTGAAACAATACGTAAAGACGGCGTTGAGATCCAAGGTAAATTCATCAAGCAGTCAGGTGGACGTGGTCAGTACGGTGACGTATGGCTCCGACTGTCTCAGAACCAAGCTGGTGAAGGATTTGAATTCATTAATTCTATCAAAGGTGGTGTTGTCCCTCAGGAATACATCAAGCCGGTGCAGCAAGGTATCGAAGAAGCGATGGCGAATGGCGTGTTGGCCGGCTATCCAGTTGTTGATATCAAAGCAGAACTCTATGACGGCTCATACCACGATGTTGACTCATCTGAAGCAGCCTTCAAGGTCGCAGGATCGATGGCCCTTAAAGCCGGAGTGAAAGCTGCGAAGCCAGTCATCCTCGAGCCAGTCATGAAAGTTGTTGTAGTGACTCCTGAAGAATTCATGGGTGACGTTATCGGTGATTTGAACAGTAAGCGCGGCCGCGTCGAGTCTATGGAAGACCTGACTGCTGGCGTCAAAGAAATCACTGCCTTCGTGCCGCTAGGTGAAATGTTCGGCTATACAACCAACCTCCGCTCAATGACTGCTGGCCGAGCTAGCTCAAGCATGGAACTTGATCACTACGCCGACGTGCCAAACAACGTCGCAGAAGCTATCATCGCCCAGAATAGTAAGTAAAAAGATGTCCAAATCAACAATTGTTGCGTTTGAGTGTGAAAGCAGACATTCGGAAAGATGTGCAAACAGACTTTTTGATATCCATGGCTCACTAAGTGAGCAGGTTGACCAATCACGTGATAATGCTCTCGAGGCGATGCGAAAATACATAGCAGCAGGAGAGGCAATTATAGCCAACAGACGTGCATTTGGAATTGTAGGCGGGAGTGGCGGAGAGGACGCACTGAGAGATGCTTTTAGAGCCGCTGCTGCAACAGTACGACCACTTGAGGAGAGACGAGTTTGTCGAGGCCAAACTTTACTTGGTAAATGCACAGCAAGAGCAGAGCTTGTAGTCTCAAGAACACCGGTTCAGCTTCTTGAAAGACAGCTCTAAGCTTGCTATAATCTATCTCTGTAACTCGCGTGAGGGCTTTGCTTTAGTTACGCCAAAGAATGGCAAACCAAAAGCAATATGGATCGCGATAAGCAATTTATATAAAACATAATCTACCAATAGGAGAAATAATGGCAGATTTTGACAGGTCAAAGCCTCACGTC
>JAUHWW010000006.1 GCA_030427365.1 bacterium
CGTAGTTTTGTAAGCTTGTGGGCTTCTTTGAAATAGGAAATGGAAAAACCTGATTGTTCAAATTGGCTCAAGAGTTCTTCAGATGGGTGCTCGTAGGACTCGGCCACGCCATCAACCAGAATTTCGCCTGTTTGTGTGTTGACACAGTGATCAATGATTCCTGCAAGCTCGGTCAGTGGGTTTCGCGCAGCTCCACCGCATAGACCAGAATGTAAATCCTTTCCACCTGTTGTTAGTGAAACTTCAAAAAAGAAAGAACCTCGCATGCTCAATGTCATTGTAGGCTGATCAGGTGTTAACCAAACTGTATCCGACACAATGATGGAGTCTGCTTTGGAAACGTCTTTGACTTGGTCTAGAAACCCTTGGAAATTTGGTGAACCAATTTCTTCTTCTAGCTCACGCACTGCAGCATCTTCGAATGTTTCACCTTCGTCGACCGCTCCACCAGGGGCTTCCCAGCAAAACCTGTCATTACGCGCTGACTTGCCTCGCTGCGTTAACAAATAGCGGCCATCATAGCCCTGAATATAGACTCCGACCGCGCGGCGAGGATTAATTGCGCTCATGCGCTTCATAGATGTGCAGGTACTCAGACTTGTCATAGTCGAACAATTCCTTATCTGCAAAGAACCGTGCGACCTCTTTTTTGCCAGACTCAGCACTATCAGACGCATGTGCGATATTACGACCAGTACCGATAGCGAAATCGCCGCGCAGCGTGCCAGCATCAGCCTCACGTGGGTGCGTCGCACCCAGAATTAACCGAACAGAAGCCGTGCACTCATACCCTTCCCATGCCATTACCACGACAGGTGAACTTTTCATGTAGGCTTCAAGCCCTGGATAAAAGCTTTTTTCTAAGTGTTCTTCGTAGTGCTCGCGAAGCACTGCATCTTCAAGCTGCATCATCTTGAGCCCGATGAGTTTCAGCCCTTTGTTCTCTAGCCTGCGGATAATTTCACCCACCAAACCACGCTGAACGGCATCTGGCTTGGCGATCAAAAGTGTTCGTTCCATATAACTCCTTAAGTTTTCACGATTTACTCTTTAAATTCTACCACAACCCACAGCACCCCCATCAATTTGTCTAAAGTTTACTACGGCCGTAGTAAACTTTAGACAACTAGCTACAAGTTTTTAATAGCTCTCGAAAACGCTTCTCTAGCACATCTGAATTATCAATATAATCGGTTGACATATACGTGACGTACGCCTCGATACCGACGTGTCGTGCTGCCACGTACACTTCTTCTTTTGAGGCAAACGGGTGAATCCAAACACTTTGTTGCAGCAACTGATAGCCAAGCTCTTGCAACTTTCGTATGAATACCACACGGGATTCACGTTTCTCTTCAGGCACATCGAACATTACGAGCCTCCACTTCCTATCCCAATACTCAGGCACTGCGACATTTAAAGTGTTATACGAATAGCTTTTGATTCGCTTGTGAGCTTTCGCGGTCAACTCAATCCCATGTTCATAATCGCCGCGTACCAAACCCTGAGTTTTCATATAGCTACGTAGTCGACTCAGTTCTCTACTCTTCTGTCGCTCATCTAGCCCATCCAGCAGTTTTTTAATCGGTTTATCAAGCATAGGGCCAGCGTTCGCACCGCTCAAAGCCATGCCAGTGAGAGATCCTACAGCCAAGCCATAAAGCACTGCATCAATCGCACGAGAAGTCTGCTTGTTTCGTGAAATCTTTCGTCGCATATGTCTAAAGTTTACCACGGCCGTAGCAAACTTTAGACACATATTATTCGTAATTATTATGTCGTACAATATTGCTAGTTACCATCATTCGATGTATGCTTAAGCGTGATGAACTTTGCGAAAACAAAAACTGACTTCCTAGAATATTTAGAAATCGAGCAAGGCCGTTCGCAGAAAACGATTCGCAACTACGATCACTACTTAACACGCCTCATCGATTTCGCTGGTGATATTTCTGTAAAAGACATTGACCCAGAACTAGTCCGTAAATGGCGCCTATGGCTGAACCGACTTGGCTCCAATACCTCTGATGAATTGCAGAAAAACACCATGAACTACCACCTTATTGCGCTGCGTAGCTTTCTAAAGTTCTGCGCCAAGCGCGACATCCCTGCCATGAACGCTGACAAAATCGAGCTTGCAAAAGCCGCCCGAAAGCAAGTTACCTTCCTCAGCAGCGAAGAAGTCGAACGCCTCCTAAACACTCCGGATATTAACCAAGAAGCGGGCATGCGTGACCGCGCTATCTTAGAACTGCTCTTCTCGAGCGGCTTGCGTGTCAGTGAGCTGGTCGGACTCGACAAAGACCACGTCAATCTCAAACGAAAAGAATTCATGGTTCGCGGTAAGGGACAAAAAGATCGACCAATATTCATCAGCGACGCTGCGGCCTGGTGGATTGAGAAATACCTCGAAAAGCGCACCGACAATAGCCCTCCCCTATTTATTCGGTACGGGGGGCGAAAGCCGGTTGATAACACCGGCAATCACCTGCGTTTGACCGCTCGTAGCGTACAACGCCTTGTTAGTAGCTACGCGCTCAAAGCTGGCATCACCAAGAAAGTCAGCCCGCACACCCTTCGTCACTCATTCGCGACTGATCTGCTCATGAACGGTGCCGACATTCGCAGTGTCCAGGCCATGCTTGGCCACAGCAACATCGCCACAACGCAAATCTACACCCACGTCACCGATCCTCACCTAAAGGCAATCCACGAGAAGTTCCACCGAAGTAACTCTGAAAGCTAATAGCTAGTTATAGCAATCAGCCCCATCGACAGACGCGCCCACTCCGGGGACAACACCGAGTGTTTTACAAAAGCCGCTATTATTCGTCTCAAGCACGGCTTCAGGACGATCAAAATTTGGCTCATTTGATATTCGCACTTCGATGCGGCGCAAGACATCGTTCGCCTTCCCGGTCACGTCCACCAACGTCTGTGCATTTAGAAATTCGAAATCACCGGTTCCATCAGTTGCTGTCACATTCAACGTACCAACGCTGTTATAGACACTCTTTACACGTGCGTAGTACCGATTGTATCTGGTTGGCGTGTCAATATTGACCGTGACGGCACATGGATTTGATTCATCACAGTTCACATAGACCAGCTGACCGGCATTTGCTCCTGACGCAGAAGTGAAGTTCTCAGAATTAGTTGCAGTGAATGTACTTGAACAAGCACCTTTAGCGGGGATGAAATAATAGCTCGCAGTATTTGCAAGTACCACCGTTTTATCAAAGCTTGCTCCAGCTGGTGCTGCTATGAGGTCAACGCGTAGCATAGGAATCGATTCATTCGCAAAACTTGCCGGCAAATTTCCAGTGCAATCGCCACTATCATCAACTGAGGTACTGTTACTCGGCCCATTCCAGGTGAAAGTCACATTTCCGACTTCGTTACCTGACTCCGGCTGGATTGGAAATACCTCAGATGCACTCGTAGTAATAGTGTCGGTGAATACGAGATCGCCCGGCGTTTTATCGTAGATGAGGCATGTATACTTCACATCTTGTTCGTCAGATCGAATAACTCCGTTGTTAAATGTATTAAATGGCGCACTAGAAGGAAGATCACAGTAGTCTTTCTCGATTGGCAGCGCTGGATCATCAAGCACGTTTGCCAGGTCATTCACCCCCGTCTCAGCGGCATAGAACGCTTGCGTACTCAACTGGCGATCCAGCGCTTGGCGCTGTTCTCGCTGCATGATAGTTGCGAGGCCGAGCACCACAAGCGAGACGAGCACCATTAAAATAGATGCAACGATAATCGAAACAAATCCTTTTTCATCGTTATCTCGTGTATACATACTTATAATCTCCTCAGAACAGTCGTTGAGAGTTCAGATATCGTGCAGTTCTCCCTGCCAATAAGCGAACCGGTGCATTCATACCTGTTGCCACTATTACGCAGCAAGTCGTTATCGCCATACGCTAATGATAAAGCAATACTCCATACATTACCATTATCACTAATCTCCAGCTTCGAGATACGCATGTTTTCAGCCAGCAGCTCACGGCCATTACCGCACTTTCCGGTGCCAAGTTCGCACGGCTCATCCTCGTCTATGGCTGCTGAACCAATACCGGCATTATTCGCACAACCCGTCTCTGGCGTATCTAGCCACAACACCCGGCGTTTTTCCTTCTCAGCGGCGTCTGGTCCGTCTGGTACTAATTGCCGATCAAGTGCATAGGTATAGCGAGCCGGCCCTACACAGAAAAAGCCGATAGAACTATCAGGGGTTGGAGACACATCGACGGGTATGTCTACTGACGTCGGAGAAATCATCCCTGACGTCAATACATCTCGTTTAGAAAACTGAATTGATTGGCTAATCTCAGCCAGCACGTTTCTATTCACTTCTTGCGTACGTGTAGTAATCACACCGTTTTGGTAGATACGTCCCATCTGAATAAGCGCTGCCATTGCCCCTAGTAACACAAGGCTGAACACCAGTGTTGATACCAGCACCTCGACAACGGTAAAGCCGAACTCTTTTTTATTCATACGTTCGATACCTCAGCTCCACAACTGCAGGTTCTCGTGAATTCGGCACATCCCACGACACCGAGGAGCGAAACGACTGATCCGTCGCGTCGTAATCCATTTGCAGTCGATAAAACCCAGTGCCATTACCGCCTGCAATTGTGTCAATTTCATAGCACTTTGAGGCAGTATCGGCCGCATCAGCAACCTTTTGATCTCCAGATAGGATGCAGTACGGCGTACTATCGTCATACCCGAGTGTTGCGATTGCTGTCGGCTGCCCATTCAAGTTCGATTTGAGCAACTCAAGTTGTGATTCCGCCAAAGACAGCGCTTCCGAGCGCTCACGAGCAACCTGTCCTGTTTGCTGAGCATTCCGTGCCAGGTTGAAGCCAATGCCAAGAGTGAGGCCAACCACCACCATCGCTAGCAATACCTCGATAATTGTATCGCCCTTTTGATCGACAGACTTACGCATCAGTCTCACACTCCGAATCATATCCATCAAATTGCACCGTGGTTCCACGCGTACCATCTTTTCCTATGACGATTGCAGCTCGTTTTGTCTGGTCGGCTTTTTGCAGACATATCGTTACCGCATCACCGTTTGGCTCACTCGCAATGTTAGCAATCGGTGTAAAGACGCCGGAATCATCGGCTGTCATCCCAAACGTACTACCGGCAATTCCCATATGCCGCACCTGTTGGTTGTTTGATATAACAGCATTTTCCTCTGCTGCAAAAGTCGTGAAAGCAGTGAAGAGTCCAACGGCGCCAATATTTGTGTTTGCACCACTACTATCGGTAACAAAGACCTTTGTGACGCGCAAGCCCCAGTCCAACGCAATTGTTTCCACTGAGTTCGGCGCCGCTTTTGGTGCTGAATCAACCAGCGAGTTACTCAACTCTCCAGAGGTTGCTTTGCGCTTTCCAACGACGGTAATAACGTTCATCTCATCATACTCTCCGGGCGGCCCACTCCCTGGCCGGAACTGCAATACCTTTCCAATGAACACACAGTCATCGTTGCTGCCCTGTTCATCTGGTGAGCCGACAAACTGGATTACATCAGAAATAACTGTGCAGGCCTGATTGCCATCATTATTGAAAAATCCCGTCGAGACATCATTTGTGAGGTCTATTAAACGTGAGTCGAAATCCCTCACTGCCTGCGTGAATTGTACTTCTTGTTGCCGGCCGTTAAAGGCAATGATTGCAGTAAAGAACATCGCGGCAGACACCGCAATAACAATCAACAATTCAAGAATGGTGTAACCCCTGTTATGCTGCCCACGTTTCATCTGTTACTGAGTATAGCATAAGCGTTACTTTTTCGCTGTGTAGGCTATCTATGTGCTATGGCACCAGAAAGCGCTCATACCACTGCACGAGCCGCTCGCCAAACACAACTGCAATATATACACCTGCAAGCAATGATGGGCCAAATGGTATTTTCAGTTTGCTGCGCTTCCCCTTCTTTGTCCGTAGCAGGACAGGCACCCCTGACAACAAGCCCACAACAGAAGCTGCAAACACCGCGAGCCACGCCGACACGATCGAACCAGTAAAAAAGCCGATAGCGATAGCCAGACGCACGTCACCGCCGCCAAGCCACTTGCCTTTGGAATAGGTATGCATGAACCAAAATAAGCCGTAGGTCACTGTCATGGCGGCCAGCAGCTCAACCAACTGAGGCCAAACGGCACCGTCGCGTGTAGGTAGTGCTAGGAGCCAAAATACTGCCGATAGGGCTATCAGGGGGTTAACGAGCTTAAAGGGCAGTAGATACCAACGAAGATCATACACAAGTAGCGTGGCCATAATGACCAGGGCGATTAACCAGACAATAAACTGACTTATAGAGGCGACTGATGAAAGCTCTATCGGCCAAAACACAAAGCTCACCGCATACATTACGCCGACCAGAAGCTCGACGAGCGGATAGGCTGGTGACAGCCGGACCTTGCAGGTTCTACAGCGCCCCTTAAAGGCCAGCCAGCTCAGCACCGGCACGAGATCTATCGGTGACAACACCCGTTTGCAGGCATCACAGCGTGAGCGGTCGCGTACCCAATCTTTCTTGGCGTGCAGACGATCGGCAAGAGCCAGCGCAAAGCTACCGGTCATTAAGCCGATGATGCCGAGGTAAATTGCAATTAGTGCAGTCATACTCGCTTATGGTAGCAATAAACGTGAAGAAAAAGAAAAGACGCCCTTTTTATCGGGCGTCTTTTTGCCGAAGTTACTTCGTCTACTTATCGGTTATCAAAGCAAGCGATAGCACCACCTTCGAGGCGCATCTGGAAGACAAAGTTACGATTGCTTGCAGCAACTGTTCCTTCACCGTCACAAACAACACCGGTCCTATAGCCAATTGAGCCAGCAACGGTTCCAACACTTACGCTGTCGCTAAGTATTACAGATGTTAGATCATTACTACCATCTGCTCCTTGACCTACAGGGTCACCGGTACGAGGATCGTTAATGTTTGTCGTACAATCAGCTGCATCAGCACCACCTGTACAGCCGAGGTAGCGACCAAAGAAGTCATCGTTGCCTGAATCCGGCGCTCCCCACTCCTTTATGATTGGCGCACCTGTAGAACCGTTGGCTTCTGCAACTGGCAAATCACCATTATTATTTCCAGCGAAGTTGCTTATTTCTGTCGTAACACGTGCCGCGACTGAACGTCGTTGCTCGTTACGTTGGTTTCGTTGCAACTGTGGAATCGCGATCAACACGACTACCAAGATCAAACCGGCAATTGCCAGCACGATCAATACTTCGATAATGGTAAAACCAGCATTATCTTTCTTTTTGTCTCTTATTGCATCTAACATTCTGTATCCCCCTTTATAGTGCGAATGCGATATATACCTTGGTATCGTACCGGCAAACTGTCATAAGCGCAAGCATTTTGTTGCCAAAAATGTGCAAAACCCCACTATTTATCAATTAGATGTCATTCTAATGTTCGTGCGAACATTAGAATGTCTAGATATCTTGGCCAACCAGGCCGTAGATTGGGAGCAGTATTGCACTGACGAGTACAAGAGCAACGATACCGAGCACTACCATCAGCAGCGGTTCGATAATGGTCGAGATAGCTTTGATTTGATCATCGACTTCTTTTTCATAGTAGTCGGCAGTCTTGGCCATCATCTGTTCAAGCGAGCCTGAGTCTTCACCGATCTTTATCATCTGCGGCACGAGCTCGAGGAAGTTCTCATCACCCGAAAGAGACTCAGACAGTGATTTTCCGCCTTTGACCTTCTCAGAGGCCCGGTTAATGGACCGCTCTATATGCACATTACTGATCGATTTCGAGGTAATATCAAGCACCTGCAGCAGTGGTACACCACTTGCAACCAGCGTGGTTGCAGTACGCGTAAAGCGTGCCATGTACACCTTCTGGAATAGCTTCGCGAACGGCGGCATTGTTAGCTTCAAACGGTCAATAACTTCCTTGCCACCAGCGGTACGAGCGTACTTCGTCGTCATAAACCCGATAACACCAAGTATAAGGATGACCAGCCACCAGAACTGCGTTGCAAAGTCAGATACCGCGAGCAAAAAGCGAGTCTGCACCGGCAAACGAGCGCCTGGCAGGCCGTTGTACAGCTCACCGACTTGCGGCAGCACCGCGATAACCATAAACCCAACCACACCAATCATCACGAGCAGCACGATCGCTGGGTAGATAAGGGCGCCTCGCACCTTACTGATCAGTTCCGCGTCTTTCTCCTGCTGCTCCGCAATGCGCTCAAGCGCGGCATCGAGTGTTCCTGATGCTTCACCTGCTGCGACGAGGCTGACGAATATTTGGTTGAATACTCTTGGGTGCTTACCAAGAGCCTCTGCAAACGGTTTTCCTGCTTCGACACTCTGTATGACATCATTGAGAACGATCTTTAGCTGAGGGCTTTTGGTTTGATTGGTGACAGACGTAAGGCTCTGTACCAATGGTAAGCCAGCGTTAATCAACGTAGAGAGTTGTCGCGAAAAGATAATCTTATCTTTGGTTCGTACTTTTCTCTGTAGAAAGCCGAATCGTCCACCAGCGCCAAGCGGCTTCACTGATACCAGTGCGTACCCCTGCTCTTTCACAATCTTTGCAACGCTGCGTTCATCAGTCGCCTGTACTGTACCGGTAATTTTCTTGCCACTGTCGCCATCACGCGCGACATATTCGAACGTCAACATAAAGTACCTCGATATTGCATTCGTGATGATAGCGTGTGGTCAGTCTGTTTCATTTAGCCTCGCATAAGCCTGTCTAATTCCTCAATATCAACTGCCACATTACGAGCCTCATCATAGCTGATCGTCCCGGCATGGATCATCTGAACAAGCGTCTTATCCATTGACTGCATACCGTGATCAGCGCCGGTTTGAATAACCGCATCAAGCTGATGTGACTTTCCTTCTCGGATGATGTTTCGTACTGCTGGATTCGCGATCAACACTTCCGCTGCTACCACGCGGCCGCCGCCAATGGCCGGCACCAAGCGCTGTGAACAAATCGCCATCAGGATGTTACTGAGCTGAGCACGAATCTGCGGTTGCTGATGCGCTGGGAACACGTCAATCATACGGTCGATACTCTGGGCTGCTGAGTTTGTGTGCAGCGTTGCAAATACCAAGTGTCCAGTTTCAGCAATCGTAATGGCACTTGCAATAGTCTCGAGGTCACGCATCTCACCGATGAGCACGACATCTGGATCTTGTCGCAAACTCGAGCGCAGAGCGGCTGAGAACGAGAATGTATCATAATGCACTTCTCGCTGCACGAGCACCGATTTCTTCGATTTGTGCGTAAACTCAACCGGATCTTCAATCGTGATAATGTGCACCGGTTTCTCACTGTTGATCTTATCGAGCAATGCTGCCAATGTCGTTGACTTACCAGAACCAGTTGGGCCAGTCACGAGCACAAGTCCTCGCGGATAGTCAGCGAATTTATTCGCAACTTTTGGCAGGCCGAGCTGCTCGACCGTCAATATCTCATTCGGGATCAAGCGAAGCGCTGCAGCCAAGTTGCCGCGCTCGTGAAAGGCGTTCACACGAAACCGGCCAAGATCGCCAAACGCAAAGCTGAAGTCAAACTCTTTGTCTTTCAGCAGAATTTGCTTCTGATCATCATCCAAAATAGCGAACACGAGGCTCTCAACCGCCTCCTGAGTCAACACGTCACTGCCGGATATTGCCTCCAACGAACCATCGACGCGAAGCATTGGAGCTAAGCCAACTTGCAGATGCAAATCTGAAGCTTTTTTCTTAATAACTTGCTCTAGTAGTGCTTCTATCCGTACTGCTGCCACCCTTAGTTCTCCTTTTCCTCACCCGCGTCTGGCGCCGGTGTTTCTTCTTTTTTCTCATTTTCATCGTCTGCCTTCGTATCGTCTGAGTCGTCTGATGGAGCTGATGTCGGTTTCACCGCTTCTTCATCAACGTCATCATCGTCGTCGTCGCTACTGCCTTCTGCGGCTGCGACACGATTGACTTCGGCAAGGGTAGTCGCACCGGCGAGGGCTTTCAAATACCCATCTTGGCGCATGGTGACCATGCCTTGCTTCTCGGCAGTTTTTTGGATTTTCGAGCTGGTTGCTCGCTCCAAAATCAACTTTTGAATGTCCTCGGTGACTTCAAACACCTCGTAAAGACCCATCCTCCCCTTCAGACCCTCAGGTGCTTCAGTTGAAGTTGTTCCTTTGTACAAAGTATAAGCTTTTTGATTGGCGAGAGGCAAGCTCGTATAGCCAAGACGCTCTGAAACTTCTTTCACCTCTTCTTTTGTTTTCGGCAAAAGGTGCCCGATCGTCTCTTTTATCGCCGCCGTCTCCACCTGATCAGACTCATACGGTTGCGGCTTGTCGACGCGACGTACAAGTCGCTGACCAATGACCGTATGCACGGTGCTCGCAATCAAGAACGGTTCAATACCCATATCGAGCAAACGCGGCAAAATACCGGCGGCTGAGTTTGTGTGTAGTGTTGAGAACACTAGGTGACCCGTCAACGCGGCTTGCACGCCAAGCTGCGCTGTTTCTTTGTCACGAATTTCTCCAACCATAACAACGTCTGGGTCTTGACGCAGGATCGAACGCAAACCGGATGCGAAGGTTAACCCAACATCGGCATTCACCTGAATCTGGTTGATGCCGCTCATTTTGTACTCAACCGGATCTTCGAGCGTCACAATGTTTATCTGATCAGACTTGATCTCCTGCAGCAGCGCGTATAGTGACGTCGACTTTCCAGAGCCGGTCGGACCACTTGTCAGAATCATGCCGTTTGAGCGCTTCAAGCCACTGCGGATTGTGCGTAGTGACACGCCGTAGTAGCCCATGTCTTCGAGCTTAAGCGTCGTCCCACTTTTATCCAGCAAACGAATAACCACTTGCTCACCCCATACAACTGGAGATATCGCGATACGCAGATCGATTGCCCGATCACCTGCCGACATCGTAAACTGACCATCTTGTGGGATACGATGTTCATCTATTTTAAGATTGGATAAAATTTTTATTCGGCTGACAAGCGGCGCTTCGACACTTTTTGGCAGTGTCATAACTTCTTTCAACACCCCGTCGATGCGGGCGCGTATCTTGAGTTCTGTCTCCATTGGTTCAATATGAATATCGCTAGCACCACTTTTTGCTGCATAGTCTAGAACTGAACTGAGTGCCTTACTAATTGGCGAGTCGGTATTCAGCTTTTTTATCTCAACGCCATTTTTGCGCTTGTTCTCTTCAGCTTCCTGCTCTTGTTGCGCAATCTGCGTATCAAGTGCGCTCGTGACATCTTGCCCGAGACTCGCAGTGTACTGTGACAGGACATTGCGTATACCCTCTTGGCTAGCAGTGTAGACCTTAAGAGGCCTACCAATTTTGTTGCTCAGGAAATCAACTGCTTGAACATTGTCGGCATCAAGCATAGCTACCACCAGCCGGTTGTTCATTTCACCGAGAGGCACCGACATATAACGCTCAGCTATTTCTTTTGGCAGCAATGAAAGTACCTTAGGATCAATCTTCGCTTCCGAGAGATTTACATACGGAACTTTCGTGACGTGCGCAGTTGTTTTTGTCAGCTGCTCGTTATTGATAATCTTGTTGTCTAAAAGGACTGAAAACAGTGGCTTCGAGGTTTCTTTCGCCTCTTTTCGGTACTTTGTCATATCAAGACGAGAAACCACGCCCTCATCAATCAATGCTTGCTCAACTTTTTGCTGAGTGTCAGTGGAGAGAATGCTCATAGGCCTTCGCCCCCGCCCCTACTCACCACCAAAAGGCTTGCTATCTGGGTCTGCTTTAATTTCAATCGTTTTGGTCGGATTCAGTGCATCGGAATTAAAGTACGCTTCAGGTGGACGTTCAAAGTCCGAGCTAATTGGCTCCACCACTTCGACTCTTTGCTCTCTGTCCTCAGGCGTTGCTAAAAAGTTGTTTGAAATCAGTACAGAAATAATCATGCTGACTGCACCAACAACGACGAATGTGAGAATATCTTTGGACTTCATTATTTCACCACCTTACTCGATATATCGAGGCCTGTCGCCGGCAAGTAGAATGTCTTCAAACCAATGTTTGCAGACAGGTTGCCACCTTGACCCTGCAGCGTCAACGTATCAACATAGAACGGCCGTATAGAGCTCTCCAGCAGCTGAAGCAATCGTAAGTTGTTTTCGGTCGTTGAAACGATGGTGAATGGATACGGGATCTCTTGCGGTGTTGGATTGGTCACCACTGTCGCCTCGCCTGGCGTTTCACTTTGCTGCGCTGGGTCTTCACTTCCACCTATTGCAGTAATCTGATAGCCGCCGTCAAGAAGAAGCTTTTCGATCGAGCTCGATAAACCAGGATAATCGTACTCACTCGGCAAAGCGTCCAGGACTATCTTTGCGTTATCACCATCAAGCGGCCCTTCCCCATCTGGGTTGCCGCCCAGCACATTCGTTGATTCACCCTCAAACGCCGTGTAGACTTTTGCCAACTCATCAACTGCCTCACGATTTGCCTTCAACGTATCAAGCGCCTCACGCTTCTCGGTAATCACCCGCTGATGATAGCCCCCTTGGCTTATCAAAGCTTTGACTGCGAATCCGCTAAAGACAACGACAAACACCGCTGCCGACACCGCGATGAGTATGGTCGTGTTCGCTTTATCAACGATAGCGTGCTTTTCTGACTTGTGATTTGACGGAGCTGCCATACTAGTTCTCCACCTCCGGGTTATCTTCAAACAATTGATTGTCGCCCTGGTCGCTGAGGTCTGGTTTACCTAGCGTTGAGCGAGTGGTTACCTGCTCAGGGACGACCATAACGATGTCTTGCGTATTATCAAACAGCAATGGATCAAACGTGAGGTCGATCGTGTAACTTGCGGTGTTTCCGCTTCGGCTCAGTGACGTCACAACACTCGGGAACGGAACGAGGCCGTTGGTGTCTTGGGTATTAAACCGTGCAAACTTAAGGGTGTCTGCGTACCTGTTGATTGACGCTAGATCACTTGCCGACCCGGACAGTGACATTGATTGATCCACGATACCGAGTTCAACTGACTGAATCTTAATATCTGCGGGTGTTACTTGCGTCAAGATACTAAAGATACGAGACGTCTCTGGTTTTGCCTGATGAAGGGCTGGGAGTTCAGCGAGCTGATTTTGGATGGTGAGTATCTTGTTCAGGTCGTTCACTGATTCTAATGCACGTCGCTCAGCCTGGATATCTTCGGTAATGTTATCAATGTCTTGTTTTTGCACTACCTGCACGTAGCTAAACATCAGCACAACGACGCCCAGACTCGCGCCAGCCGCGATGACAGAAACGGTCATAATAAGCCGCTTAAGTCGCCGTGCTTTAACGTATTCTTTTTTGATGTCAGGTAGGAGGTTAAACTGAACCATTATTCGTTCCTCATTGCGAGTCCTGCTGCGACCGCATACTTATGGGATACTGCGAGTAATTCATTCTGTCTGTTTGCCGGATAGGTTGCGTTTCGCCACGCGTTCCCTATTTCGACATTTACGGCAAACTTGTTCGCAACCATCAATGGGAACTCTGGCAATATCGAGGCAACGCCAGTCAGGATAATTTTGTCGATAGCGCGCTGCGGATAACGCGTCTGGAAGAACTTTATTGACTTCTCAACTTCACTGAGAAGTGAATCAATATTGCCTTTAATCGCTCCATACACTTGGCCTTCCAGCTTGTCAGCGCTCACGCCAAACTTGTACACAAACTGTTCTGCTTGCTTTTCATCAACGCTCAGATTCTGCATTGCTGACCGAATAATCGCATCACTACCGATAGGAATTGAACGTACTAATCGCGGTGCATCATCCAGCAGCATTACGAGGTCAGACGCATCAAACCCGATGTTCAGTAGCAGCGCTGTACCTTGTGCACCTGGCTCTTGCAGCGAGCGTGCGAGCGCGAGTCCATTTGGTTCAAAGGCAACGACGTTTAATCCAATACTTTCGAGGAGGTCCAAACGCTGCTCTATAAACGCGTTTGGCACGCTACCGAGCAGTATTTCGACTTTCTTGGCTTCTTTTGGTGAGTCGCCAAGGAGCGACCAGTCAATTTTAGAGTCATCAAGCGGCGTTGGTATAAGTGAATCAGCTTGGAGGCGAATTGATTGATCGAGCTCTTTTGGTGAGAGTCGTTCGATATCGACCACAGTCATAAAGGTGCGCTGTGCGGGCAGCCCGACAGCAACATTTGGTGTGGTAATTTTAGCTTGCCCAACTACTTGCTTGATAGCCTCAGCCAGCTTCTGCTTATCCGCCCCCGCATCGCTGCGAATAATGGACGGATCGATATCAACTGAACCATAGCGAGCAAGAGATTTTGTTTTGCCACCCTTCAGTTGAACCACCCGCAATGCCGATGTATCAATATCCAGGCCAAAAAAGTCAATAGAGGTAGATAGCATGCCCATGATCGATTAATCGGTATTATAAAGCATAAGTATTATGACCGCTACCCCTAATTTCAATCTGTTGTGGATTAAAAGCTTGGAGGACGAGCAATGATAGAATCATACGGAGGCTGTACCCCTGGCCGGGCTGGCACTCCTGCCCCGTTTGGTATCACGTATATCTCAGGGTTGAATCGTACCGACTCAGCAATTGTCGGTGACGCATGCGCTTCATCAAAGCTACCACCATTCAGCACCGAGCTTGTCGTGCGTAGGAAGTGTACATAACCGCCCGCCCGTAAACTACCTTCGATGACGAGGTTACCTGCACAACTGTTCGCAATGAAATCTTCGTCAAGCGGCGCGAGTAACGACGTGCTACCACTTGAACACGTATGGATATCTCCCGTTGCGATGATATTTGCGTGTACTTGACTCACTGTACTGTCGATATAGACATCACCGTCAACATAGAGAATCACCGACGGGATATCGTCAGTGTCTGACCAATTACTACCGTTGAGGGTTATGTTTCCATCTATGAGTAGATCAGACTCTGCAACAAGTACAATATTGCGATTAACAATATTATTACCTCTGATACTCAAGATTCCGCCTCCGCCGTAACCAACTCTCCCATTAAGACTGTTGAGGTTCTCGCTGCTCGAAAGTGTCGGGGTAAGTCCATTGTTGAGTCGACCGAACTCCTCATCAACGTCTCGACCGCATACATTTCCATCAAGCTCACCGCCAAACGTATCCTGATTCGTTGTTATCGCTGTCCCTCCAGAATTATTTCCGGAGTTCGCAAATGCAAGAGCCCAGGGGTTGCCTCTGTCGACTTGGGAGCCAGGTAACAGCCCCTGATCTGCAACCGGATTTGACGATAATGGTTTGCCATTTATCCCCGCCGCCATGACAGCAAGCTGCGATGCACTTCCTCGATAGTCTGCATATGATGACCCGCCAACATACCCGTGATTCACATTGATATTCGCGATATCACCCGTGCCGCAGGCGATAACATCATTGCCGTAAAATCGCACGTATGGCCGAGCGGTAACAACAGCCGTCCTATTGCACGGCGGCGGATTTGGTGCACCAACAAACACGATTCTACCGGTTAGTGATAGCCTCCCTGCTCCTGGAGATACAAGCAGGCGACTTGTTTCTGAGAGCGTTTGCACAGTCGGTGAGATGGTTTGAGCGGTCGCTGGATCGTCGAGCTGCTCTTCTGGATCCATTAATCCAGTTACCCGAAGAAAGACCTCGTATTCGTAGGTGCCTGCTTCACTACCCAGGGTTGCGGAGTTGTTTGATGTAACGGTTAGAGAGAATGGATCGTTAGCCTCAATCGCGAGCGGCGAGACCTCACAATTGACCGTGACACATGCTCCGGGTGTCCAGACTCCTGAAAGTGCTGTTGGATTGTCCGGGTGGGTGACACGCACTTCGAAATTGCGCCCAACGAGGTCCCTCCACCGAGAAATACCGTATGTGTTTGCTCCCCTATTTTGATTATTGCGAGTAAAGGATGCATACACCAAGCCATCAACGAGTAGTTGAACAGTGAACCCGTTCGGCGTGTCTGGATCAATAATGTTATACGATAACGTTGTACAGTTACTGCTGGCTGGGTTTATCGTTACCTGCGTCGGCACGTCCTCTATCTCAACACATCGGTTACTTGTAACCCGCCACCCAGAAGATGTGACAGAGATTGTACCGCTGCTAGACCTGGTGCCTAGGTAAGGGCTAATTTCACCACGAAAACACACGATGGTACCCGGAGCTGTTGATGACGGAATTGTATACGTGGCTGAACGCGTTGGCGATGATGTTGCGCCAGAAGCAAGTTGAGATTCTGCTGTCCATGAACCGGATGGCATATTTGACCAGGTGCTGCCCCCGTTGAGACTCACGCGTAACCGATAATCATAATTATTAGCGCCTGTGCCTGTTCCGTAGTTACGCACGCGACCGCCGATGGTTACCGACGTCCCCGCTCTAATAAGTGGATAAGTAGTCCCGGAGGCCGCACCATCATTGAACTGATAGTGGCGATAATCCCACGTCGTCGGAGGAATATTTGGCAGACACGCATCAGGTATACGACTTCCAGGGAAGCCAGAGCTTCCCGATACGCCACCAGATGGAGGTGACGATGACGTGTTTATACCTAGCGCTTGGTTTGAACCTGGCCCTACATCAAGCACCGTACCACTCAAGTTATAGGTATTGCCTCTGGTCAATCCAGAATACGTTATAGCAAACCCATATCTATTATCACGAGCCCTGTTCCCATGACTAAAAGTATCTAGGTAACTATTTATCTGTGAATTACGATATGAACGATCTGTATCGTCAGTTACAGCACTGCCTCCATTCAGACGTGTTGTAACTCGAGGCCTACCGTCATTTGTAGAAGCATTATCGTCATACGCCCAGCCGTAGATAATGGTATTGTTTCCGGAAAGTACACAAGAATCAGCGTAACCAACAGGGTCGATTGGGTCGGCACAAGTTACAAGAGTGGTAATTTCGCTAAAAGGAACCCAAACTTGAATACCGTTTGTCCTGTTAACATTTTCCCACCTCCATTCATAAGACCTTCCTCTAATAAGAGTAACTGGTGCTTCTCTAAATTCTCCATTTGCTCCCAACTGAGACCCTGACCTTGACGCAACTACTGAGCCGTTTCCGATATCGATCAGCTGCCATGAAATATTCTGTGGCTGGTTACTTGCTCCCACATCGGCGTCAAACCATTTTAAGTAAGCAGTTCTAGAGTTAGGACTGCTGTCATTGAAAAAATTACAGTTTGGTGAAAAATAATAAGATATTCTGCCTGCAACATTTCCAGTAGAAGGGCCTCTACCGTCCCAAGCAGAAACAACAACCGCTGACGGCTGGCCTGGACTAGCAGAAGCATTTCCAATCTCTGCGGCAGTAACTACAGCACTCGATAAGCTCGCTTGTACCCTAAAAGAACGTATGCCCGTACCACCTGTTTTCCTGACCTGTAGAAGTGCTACTCTATAGCTTGAGCCATAATCTTCTGTAAGCGTACTGAATTCTGAAGTTGGCACTGTGAACACCAGGTTGTTTCCAGAACAGTTTGCCGACGCATTAGACTTTGCGGCTCCACCTGTCATGGTAGGCCCAAAGCCTGCTGTTGCATGTCTATATACCTGTGCTTCGATACTCGTGTTACCGATTGAATTGTAGCCGGAAACGGTACCGCACGCAGCGATTATCCTTATTTCTATATTTTGATTAGGAGTACCAGTAGGTATGGCGACTTTGTAGGTTGCGCTCGGGGCATCTAGCGTCACACCTGACCCTGCGATTGCAACCATTGCAACTGCATTATTCCCGGTGCTGTGAGTTGAGTCAGTGTAAGTCCTAGAAAGCGCATCTGCATGCGCAGAACTAAATAAAAACAAAGATGCAATAAAAACCAAAAAAGCGTAAGTTAAAGGATTTTTAATCAGCCGATTATTCAAAACTAAGCTAAAGTAACGGCTCATCGGTGTCATAGTAGTCTTCACCAACTTCCTCCAACTCTAAGTACTTATCATTGACGGCATCGGTACTAAGCTCTACCCTTGTTTTTTTTATAGTAATATCGCTCTTAACACCATCATCTTTGGCCAACAATAAAGCATCATCATATGAACTAATTGCAGATTCCACTTCTCCGAGGTTGAAAAAACAGTCCCCTTTCAGAGCTGTTAAAAGTGCTTTATCATTGCCTTCAAACACCTGAATGCTTTCGTCAATCTGACCCCGCACATCGTCGGTACAACCATCAATACTGATACGATTCTCCAATAACTTTATTGTAGGATCTTCTGAATAGCTAGCAATGCTGTTCGAGTCAGCGCCAGTATCAGCCTGTTCCTTCTCCGTGGAGTTTTGAACCATTGATACGATGATAGTAACCGCAGCCAATACAACACAAACAATTCCCACTACCGCCGCAATCTGTTTCCGATGCATGAAAAAATTATAGCATGAGCTTTATCAGGAAGTTGTTTTCTGGGACTATTAATTCAAAATTAAAGGCTAGGGCTGCGGAGCATCCACTGGTAAACCAATCACAGGGCTTGGCTCCGGCGGAAGTTCCACTCCGTTGCAAGCGACCTCAATTGGGTTACCGTTATTGAGCCACTCATAGTCATAAAAACCTGTCTGGTATGTTCTTTTAATCAGAAATTGTGTAGATATAAATCCAGGATCAGGATCTACTGAGAACCCGACGTTCTGAATCACATTAGGGTTATAAGTTATATCATAAGGCTCAAAGAGATTTGAATAGTATGTTGCAGTAACTAGTTCATCTCTATCGTTCTCAAAAACAAAATTGAATTCAGGATAAATTCCGTCCATACAAGATTTAGTAATATCTGTATTCTCTTCAGGAATACCACCATCCCTCGAATCAAACAGTCGCTCTGGTGTTTGCGAGGTTCCGTTAACTTGACCATTTACGTCAGCAATAAAGTGAGCGCTAGCAAGAGTATTAAAGCAGATATCACCGTTTTCGTCGGTTGAGAGAATCGTGGTGTTGGCAATAGTTTGACCTGGTGCATAGTTAAGAATTGAAGCATCTGGCATTGCTTCACTGCATGGCCATGCGGTCACGTGACCTGCGGCTTCAGGCTGAGTGATAGTTGCATTGATGGCGTATTGGGTGTTTGGTTCACCGACACGGACTGGTGCTGTCTCACCAGCATCTAACCGCACTTTTCTATCATCCCTCGAATCAAACAGTCGCTCTGCCGTTTGCCCAGTTCCGTTTACCTGGCCGTTTTTATCAACAACGAGGTGTGCAGCAGCAAGTGTGTTGAAGCAAATGTCACCATTTTCATCAGTAGTAAGGATAGTCGTGTTGGCAATAGTTTGACCTGGTGCATAGTTAAGAATTGAAGCATCTGGCATTGCTTCACTGCATGGCCATGCGGTCACGTGACCTGCGGCTTCAGGCTGAGTGATAGTTGCATTGATGGCGTATTGGGTGTTTGGTTCACCGACAGAAACCTTAATCGTCTCACCGGCTTGAGGCTTATCATTGTCCTCTGCAGCTGCTGCAGTAGGCAACAAAGCAAGTCCGGCAAGCAAACCTACTGTAGCCTTAACCTTCTTTGAGCGAGGTTTTTTCTTTTCTTGTGTTATTGCGCGTGGAGAACTAGTAGTAGCAGTGTCGGTATGGTTATGACGTTCAAGCCAGCGGCCAAAAACACCCGTTTCCGGACTTATGCTCTTACTTCCTTGAAGGAAATAGCTCGATTTGTCGTTGCTTCTCGTAAGTAATGACTTTAATAGTCCCATTGTTTTTCACTTTGGTTAAGTAATAAAACGCCCTGCACTACCAGTATAGCCCACCTACTACTGTTCTGTGTATGTGAATTATATCACATATTAGCTTTCAATGCAACACTTTCCCCACCGAAAGTGTGGCTTTTCCGCAGGAGTGGATAACCACGATAGTTTAACAAGGTGTGACGTCTGAGGTCGCGTCGTCACACGATATCGGTGCCGCAACACTGTCGAAGCCTGGAAGCCTGTCTGGAGCGACTACCGCGACAGCAACAGACGCTGTCACAACGCAAGCAGCGATAGCTAAAGGCCGGGTAATCCCCGCTGGACGGTCTTGGCGCTCTGAACGATCAAGAGAATTTTCTGACATTATTTTCCTTTCAAACACTTTATTTTATTTATAAGTAGAGAGCTACTCTACCACAGAACTCTCAGCCTGACAAATACACGTTATCTGTTAAAATAGTGTGATGGCTTTAGAAATTGGAATTGTAGGCTTGCCAAATGTTGGCAAATCGACCCTATTCAACGCACTCACAGACAGCAATATTCTCGCTGCTAACTATCCCTTTGCAACCATTGAACCGAACACCGGCATTGTTCCCGTACCTGATGAACGCTTAGGAAAGCTCGCCGACATGTACCACTCACAGAAAGTCATCCCAGCCACCGTCACATTTGTCGATATCGCAGGCTTAGTCGAAGGAGCAAGTAAAGGCGAGGGTCTCGGCAACCAATTCCTCAGCCATATTCGTTCGTGCAACGCAATTGTTCAAGTCGTGCGTGCATTTGAGTCAGGCGACGTTTTGCGCAGTGACTCATCAAAAGACCCAGAACATGACATTGATGTTATCCTCACCGAGCTGGTCCTCGCCGATCTGCAGACTGTCGATAATCGCTTGCCACGCTTTGCTAAAGAAGCTAGAGCAAACCCAAAGATGAAGCCACTCGCTGATGACTTGCAAAAGATAAAAGATGTGTTCGAAGCCGGCAATCCACTCTGGAAAGACGCGGCGTTGCTGGAGGCATACCATGAACACTTCAGCGATTTGCAGCTGATGACAGCCAAGCCGATTCTTTATTTGTTCAACCTCGACGAAGACGATCTAGGAAATACTGAAAAGCAAGCAGAACTTCAAAAGCTTGTTGCCCCCGCCCCTGCCGTGTTTGTCAGTGCGAAACTCGAGGATGAGCTGCGCGGACTCGACGAGCCTGACCGCGATGAAATGCTCGCGAGCTACGGCCAAAAAGAGCCTGGCCTACACAAGGTAATCAAAGCTGCCTATGATTTGCTTGGCTTGCAAAGCTATCTCACTGCCGGTGAGAAAGAAGTTCGCGCTTGGACAGTGCGAAAAGGCTCCACTGCTCCGCAGGCCGCTGGCGTCATTCACAGTGATTTTGAAAAAGGCTTTATCGCCGCGCAGATCGTCGACTACGATGACTTGATGGCCGCCGGCTCAGAATCAGCCGCTCGCTCCCAGGGTAAACTCCGCACCGAGGGCAAAACCTACATCATGCAGCCGGGTGATGTCGTTGAATTTCGATTCAACAACTGATAATGCAGCGCGGAAAGAGTAGCCGTAGAAGCGGCTTTGCCGACTTCAACGCGCGACATGAGAAAACCTGCAAGGTTGTCTCATAGATTGCGTCATGCAGCCAGGCGATGTAGTTGAATTCAGGTTCAACAACTAGGACTGTCGTCGTTGAGTTCAGAAGTAGCACCTGATACGCTAGTGGTCATGAGCAAACAAACAGACGATTTCCGTCATTTCATCACCCATCTCAAGTTTGAAGCGCTCGCGCTCGCACTTCTTATGGCTGCACTTATCAACCAATCCGATTACAGTATGTGGTGGCTGCTGATCGGTTTCCCGCTTGTGGACATTGGCATGATCGGTTACGCAAAAAACTCTCGGATTGGTGCTATGACTTATAACCTACTTCATAACGCGACGATTCCAACGCTCATGATTGCTACCGGCGTTGTACTTACCCTGCCGCTAGTATCACTTATCGGCTTTGTTTGGACGTTCCACACAGCTATCGACCGCGTGCTCGGCTATGGCCTCAAACATAAGCATTCGTTCAAAGCCACTCATATGGGCGAAATAGCATCAGTACGCAATAACTAACCGTCATTGACGGCTATACTACTCGAAAAAGCTTGTCGAATATTCTCCAATGTGTCTCAGGTACCTCAGTAATGAGGCCAAATGCTGGCATCGTGACGCAACCATTCTGCCACACAATCGGAACAGGTACTGGACCGTCAATTCCATGTCGTATTCGTACGTCACTCTTACTAAAATATGCCGAGGTAGTTGGTTCATTTTCTATATCTAAGCCAACAGTTACTATCGGATCTTCGAAGCGCATATAAACAGCCACACCATACTCATGATCTTCTAGTGATGCCATGTCTCGGAGTTCAGCAGTTGAGAGTCTACCAAGCCCTATTGCTTTTTTTCTCAGCTGTTTTGGCCGCAGAGAACCGTCCAGAAATTCAGGCTGTGCAAAGTGTTGTTGTTCCAAAGTCATACTTATATCTTACCAGATTTCCTAAAGTTCTGTACTTAATTTCGACTCTAACAGAACAGCTAACCCTCTCAAATAATTTGTACCGGCTCCATTCGTTACTGCAGACAAAATAAACTGTGAGCCATCTTCTAGCTGTACAATGGCAACGTCGTGGTACTCATCAAGTTCCCTGAAGCCAATCTTGTTATAGACAGTAATCGACTCAGAAAAGCCTGCATCAAACGTGTCGTCATAAATCTGATCTTTCATTGATGCTAGCAGTCGTTGTTGCACTCCTTCGCTCAAGCCCTCACCAGTTGCAATTCTTTGCAACATAAGAGCTGCGTCACCCGCCGATGTCGTAATCGATGTCATACTGGTATTCGTGAGCCCATACTCTTGCATCGTTGTGTTTAACGCTTCCTTACCCAGCTCGACCCATAGCTTCTCAGCACACGGACTATCTGACTCACGGATCATGATATCCAGGCATTCAGCCAAAGTGTTCCCGCCGACATAATCCTGCTCAGGGTCTAGCTCTCCAGCATCAACCGCTCGGTAGCCTTCATAGGCGACGTAGAGCTTGTAGATACTAGCCGCAAAAAACTCAGTATCTGGCTGATACGAGGCCAGCACGTCTCCATCAACTGTCGTTATCTGCACTCCAGCTTCAGCGCCTGCCGGTAGATCACCCACCCACTCTTCTAGGGCTGCTGATATCGCGTCTGTGTCAAATGCTGCTGTCACTTCCGGCTGTTCGACTTCAGCTTCTGGCTCCTCTGCAACGGTTACGTCGATCGTTTGCTCTTCTATTGGCTGCGTATCTACCGTCGGGCTTTGCAAAAAAACAAGAGCTGCAATCACTCCCGCCAGCACGACCAGTGCAAGCGACGCCCCCACAACAACATCACGTTTCATGATTATTAGTGTACACCAGCATAAGCGTTCTATCAGTAACGGAACGTATCATGCCGATGACGCGGTGCAAGCACGCCGCTGAGGGCAATCTCATCCTCTAGCTTTTTCAGATGCGATATGATCGCATGCACAGGCTTCTTACTGTGCACTGATGACCAGAGCAATTGCTCAAGACTCTTCAGCGAGTCAAGTGATTTGTGGTGCAAATGATACGCTTTCCCGCCGATCTTAAGCGTCATTTGTCCACCGAACAGTCGCTTCACACACTCAACGTCTGTGATATCACTGCAATCGATGACTTGCGAGTACGCATGGAGCCACCTTTTATCAAGCAGAAACAGTTTTCCAGCTGCGAATGCCGCCGTGAACTTACGTCCGTCAATACTTACCGGAGTCGTAAAATCGATTTTTCCGCGATAATTAAAATACTTTTCAAGTAACTCTTTACTTGAGCGTTTTTTGGTCAGTTGGCTTGCCCCAAGTGACGCAAGACGCTTCGTGTAGAGCCACGTCGTTGCTAGTTTACTCATTGCTCACCTCTCTTCTTTTGTACATCTATTTAACCTCACCTTTGAGAGTGTTGCAGTAATGTTCGATACGCTCCGCCTGTGATTTCTATCACGCAAAAAAACAATGTTCTGATATACTTTGTGATATGAGAACAGTTTTAAAGCAGCGTGAACAGTTGGAGACCTTCTTTCGCGCACACACCAGGGTGGATTATAAAAAGGGCGAGACTATTGTCAGGCCGCAAGATGACCCTGCGGGTGTGTACTTTCTCGACAGCGGTTTTGTCAAAGCCTACAGCATCACGAAATATGGTGAAGAAAACTTGCTCTACATCAGAGGAGCAGGCAGCGTATTCCCGCTTATTTGGGCTTTTACTGGCGAGCACAAACAAGTCAGCTACGAAGCAATGGCGAAAACAGTGCTATGGCGTGTATCCCGAGCCGAATACCTGGAATTTCTCGATAAAAATCCGGAGATCCTCTCCCTTATTCTTGATATGGCGATCGAGGCATACCGACTTAACTCAGAACGGGTGATGACGCTTAGCTACCGCACCGCGCGTGAACGTATCGTATCGTTCATCCTTAATCATGCGAAACGTTTTGGCATTACTGACAGCCAGGACAGAATAGTGATACACGCGCCACTGCGACAATCGGATATTGCCAGTTCTGTAAACGCCACTCGTGAAACGACAAGCCGCGAACTCAATACGCTGAAGAAAAAAGGCATCATAACCGTCGAGGATCATATGATTTGCCTGAGCAACCTACCAGAGCTTGAACGAATCCTGAACTAGCGAGCTGTTCGCGATAACTTTAGTTTATAAAAGCGCTCCACGTTCCCCTTAGAACCTGCTACTTTTGAGTCTTGTTTATCCAATATCACAAACGCATGCGTTTCTAGCCAATCTTCAAAATCACTAAGTATCTGGCGCCGGATTTTTGAGTTTTTGATCACCCCTTTATTGACTTGGTCTTTGCCTGCTTCAAACTGCGGTTTGCACATGACCACTATCTCTGTTTTGCCGGAGGAGAGTGAGGCAATAGCAGGCAGCACTTGTGTAAGTGAGATGAAGCTCACATCGGCAACGACAATATCGATCATTTCTACTGTTTTAAACGAACGAATATCGGTCTTTTCATGCAGCTCGATGCGCTCGTCTCCGCGCAAGCTTGGATGCAGCTGATCACTGCCAACGTCAACCGCTATCACTTTTATAGCTCCACTCTGCAGCGCATACTCAGTAAAGCCACCTGTGCTACTACCGACATCAAGCACTGTCTTACCGCGGAAATCTACATGTAGTTCGTTCGCAACTGATGCTAGTTTCAGTGCCGCCCGTGACACATACTGATCGCCGATAATTGTCAGCTCGTCCGTCTCTGCGACCTGATAACTCGGCTTATCGACTTTCTTTCCGTTTACCCGGACGTGGCCTAGCTTTACGGTGTTATCTGCTTGCGATCGAGACTGCGTCAGCCCGCGACTGTAGAGGGCACTATCTAGTCTCATGACAGCGTTCTAAGGAAATCAGCCACACACTCACCTCTGTCTGTCAGGCGATGCTCTACCCTGCGGCCGTAGTTTTTTTTCGTTATAAGTCCGGCGTTTTTTAACCGGCGTAAATGTACTGATAGTGATTTGTAGCCAGCATTCACTCGCTCTGCGAGCTCCTCAACAGACAAATCCGGCTGCGTTTTCAGCTCATGCAGAACATCTATTCGATAGTGGTTCGATGCGCCTTTCATGATCTGCTGCAATGCATAACTATCCATATCAGGATCCCCATTTACAGATGCAATATATCACATTCTAATGTTCGTTCGAATATTAGAATGTCTCTAGAATCTTTTTTATTGGATACGAGATCTTATCGTTTGGGATATCGCGCAGATCCTTCAGGCGAACAATCCCCTGCCCCTCATAGCAGTGGACGACCGCGTCCTCAGGCAACACCACTTCAAAAACTGCTGTGTGCCTCTCACCATTTTCATCGACTACTTTATAGTCGACAACCAGACGTAATTGATCTTCCGCTGCCGTAACGCCGGTTTCCTCATATAATTCACGGATAGCTGTTTGCTCGAAAGATTCACCAGGTTCACCTGCACCACCCCATACGGCATAACGACCTGGGCTTGGAATAGTTGATATATCGTCGCGGTGCTGCAAGAGATACTCATCTCCCTGCTTCAGCAAAACCCCCGCAAACTTTCTCATGTTATTTTTTTCTTTCTCGGTAAGCACCTGTCTCGGTATCGACAGAAATCTCATCGCCCACCTTAATAAACGCTGGTACTTTGACGGTGATGCCGGTATCGACTGTCGCATCTTTCAGCACACTGCTGGTCGTATCACCCTTTACGACATCTTCCGTGTACGTCACCTTCAGGAACACGTTCTTTGGCAGCTCAACACTCACCGCGTTGCCATCAAGCTTCATGGCTTTCACCACATCGCCTTCGCGCAAATACCCAGCCTGTTCGCCAATAACATCATTGCTGAGCTCCATCTGATCATACGTATCCTGATCCATGAAATAATGCTTGCTGTCATCAGCGTAGAGAAACTGCACGTTGCTATAGCCTAGGTCGACGCTATCGAGCTGTTCGTTCCCTTTGAACGTTTTTTGAAGCAACTTGCCATCGAGGAGACTTTTCATCTTCACGTTCACGATACTACCGCCGCGTCCCATGACCTTTTGTGCGTACTCCACCACGATATATGGGTGATCTTCCCAAGCAAAAACTTGCCCTTTTCGTAAATCAGTTACACCTAATGCCATCTGCTATTTCTCCTCGTTAATTTTCTCTAACAGTTCCATCAGTTCTATTAAGTCTTCACTGCCAATCACGTTCATCGCCTGCGTGACGTGAAGCACGCCAATAACCTCTTGAACTTGTTCATCGAGCTTATTATCAACTTTGGCTTGTGGGAGCATCGAAGCTGCTTTAAGAAGGTCAAGCTTCACTTGCGTTTTACTCGAAACACCTGAGATAGCTGTCGCCAGCGCTCCACTAAGCTTTGTCATCTGAGCAACACGCTCGATGAACTGATCAATCGCTTGGTCCTGCATGAACCAAGCCTAGTTATTTGCGACGAATGGCAGCAGTGCTAGATGCCGTGCGCGCTTGATTGCTTTCGCAAGCTGACGCTGCTGACTCTCGGTCAGACCAGTCTTCTTACGAGTCTCGATTTGTCCGTACTGATTCACATATCGCTGCAAGGTCTTAAAATCCTTGTAGTCGAAAAATGGAATGTCAGTTCTGTGTTTAAAAATCTTTGCCATAGTATTTCCTTTCTATTCGTTTAGTTCGTCTTCAGTTAGCATCCGCGACTCAGGGTTTGATGCTGCATAAGCCGCGTCAATGTCTGGGCTAGAGCCATCACTGAAAAATGAAGCCACCCACTCTCCTGTGCCATAGCCTTTTTCATTCCAGAGATTATCTGTTTCTTCTTGAGTAGGCAGTACACCGACATAACCTAGCACTGTAACTGTAGTTGGATTAACTTCGTCGTCAAGCTCTACTTTCACCACGTGCGTAGGAATATCTTCTAGGTTCTCGGGTCGTGGAACACCTGACCCTTCGACTGTGTCTACGCTAACAAGGAACGTATGTGGATCACAATCTAAATAAGGTATATAAACCTCTACTGTATCACCTAGCGTACCTTCGTCGGTAACGCTCCATCCAGACACATAGCCTTCTGCATTACATTTCGTCATTTTTCTTCCAGTCTCCACCTATTACTTGATGGTTCTAGCGAATTTTGAGCTGTGAAGGTTGGGATGAAAACCGAGCACATTTGCTGAAATCGTATTTAACATACGATGAAGCAAATTGTCGCAGGCTTTCACCCAAGATTCACGCTCACAAATTCGCTAGAACGGGATGTCGTCCAGGTTGATAGGCTCATCATCCGCTTCCTCTGACTTCTTTCCGCCAGCTGGCGGATTTGAAGAGCTCGAACTACTCGCGTTCGAGCTGCTCGATCCACCTGATGAGCGGCTTCCACCGCTGCCATCGCCACCACCGACGAAGTTAAAGTCTTCGACAACTACTTCGACTTTGCTGCGCTTCTGGCCGTCTTGCTCCCATGATCGCTGCTGCAATCGCCCGGATACCAAGATACCGGAGCCTTTGTTCATGTACTGGTCGATGATCTCAGCTGGCTTGCCCCAGATATTACAGTCGATATAGTCAACTGCTTCCTGCTGCTCACCGCTGGCATTCTTCCACGTGCGGTTCACCGCTAGTGAAAAGCTACACACTGTTGATCCTTGCGGGGTTGTTCGCAGTTCCGGATCCCGTGTCAGGTTCCCCATTAGAACTACTTTGTTAAATCCTCTCATAAAACCTCCACACCAGAAGCTTGGCAAGCCGGCAAAGCCACCTTGGCCTTGCTTCTTGCTGGCGCATATTCCATATTTCGCTTATGAGATTTTTTCGTTCGTCGTACGTCTAGTACGCCTCACTCGAAAACTCATGCAAAATTGTAATCTGCATCCAGCTGTGAAAGGTTTTATCCCCTTCTTACCCTCTCCTGATTGTTAACTTACGTTCCTAACCGTTTATATTATGTACTTCTACTTATACCACTGGATGTCGAAACATGCATAGGTATTTTGTACATTATTCTTCGTCTTCATCGTCGTCTGAATCATCTGATGATTCAGCGTTGTCAGCCATACGCTTGTCGCGCTTCGTCTTCATCTCTTCAGCCTTGGCGATCTTTTTCAGATCAGGCTTGGTGATGAGAAACCGGATGACTTCGTCGGTAATGTTCAGCGCATCGTTCAATGACGCAACGCCCTCGCCTGGCAGATCGAGTGTATAAAACACGTATACGCCATGCTCGTGGCTACCGATTTTGTAAGCGAGCTTGCGCTTGCCCCAGTTATCAGTTTCGGTGATTTTCCCGCCAGCGTCAGCAACAAGTTTCTCAACTTGCTTCTCCGCCTTCTCGAGATCAATCTCGAGATCAGGGTGATACACCACTGCCAACTCATAAGTTGCAGTATCAGCCATAGTGACTCCTTTCTTTGGTCCTCGGACTATGAACTAAGATTCACAGCCAGAAATTAGTTGTTTACAAGAGTAATTATACCCTACTATCAATACTTTGTATAGCCTTAGTTCTGACCTGAGCAAGACGGCCAACCAAAATGCGCACATGCCTTTCGCCGAGATGCACCAATGAATCTGTCCGTGAAAGCTGTCTTATTGCTTCTTCGGGGTCACGTCCGTGCTCTTCAAAAACCTCATCAGTCATAATAATTGGCGATAATATTCTGCAGGATAATATACTCCATTTTACGTCTCGTCCTCTTTGATTACTTACCCCTTCAGCTGAAAGTTCCAAATCAAAGAACGGATTTTTATCACCCCATTCATAGATGTGTGTCATCGTAATAAATGCTCTGCCAAATGGCTTACTCATATTCCCGAAGCTCATTTTCAAATCAGGTACTTGTGCGAGTTCTGCTACCTCACCAAATGCATCATCCATAAACCCGGCTGCCCTAGACCAGTTATAAGCACTACTCAATGCTTCGAAGAGTCGAGTATCAGGATTTGTCATCTTCACACCAAATTAATGCTTTATAAAAGTAATTGCAAGCATGAGCGATTTCTCGTAACGAGCTCTGGCCGAAAATCTCTGATTTCCGCCACCCTCGCTTTCAGAAAACTCTGTCAGCAGGGCCAAAAACTACCGAGTCATTTCCGAGGACCTGCCAAAAGTAATCAACTAGAAAAACCACTTTTGGTCCCCTTAAGGCGTTCCGCAGGAACGTTAGTTTTTGGTTCTGCTGATGAGATGTTTTATGAACCGCGAGCGGTTTTTATCCAATATTTTTGACGCCAAAAAATTGGCCGTTTGTCTGTCGGAACAGGACACCATTCGGGGGGCAGATCAATAGCCTACTCTTTTAGAAGTTTTCGTCTAGCACGTCGTCAGGGGTGCCACCCTCGGCCGCTGGCTGGCCAAATACATCGTCCATACTGCTGATCAGCACGTCACGCGGTTTGCTGCCGTTGGCAGGACCGATAATGCCCTGCTCTTCCATCTCGTCCATGAGCCGACTAGCACGACCATAACCGATACGCAGCCGACGCTGCAGTAAGCTGGTTGAAGCCTTTCGGTTCTCTAGCACCACGTGCACGGCGTCGCGGAACATATCATCGTCGCTATCGCTGCCGGACATGTCAGACTCTGCCACAATGCCGCCTTTGCCATTGAGCTGCACCGGCTGGGCAACTACTTCATCATCATACTGCGGCGGCCGCTGCATACGGAGGAAGTCATTGACCTTGACGGTCTCTTCATCGGTGATAAAGGCACCCTGCACGCGAATTGGCTTCGGCATATCGGCAGTGGTGAACAACATATCACCCATACCGAGCAATTTCTCCGCCCCCACGCCGTCGATGATTGTGCGGCTGTCGACCTGGCTCGCCACGGTAAAGGCGATACGCGCAGGTACGTTGGCCTTGATGAGGCCGGTGATAACATCGACCGATGGTCGCTGCGTTGCGAGCACCAAGTGAATACCAGCTGCTCGCGCCTTTTGGGCGATACGAACAATCAGCGCCTCAACGTCGCGCGCAGCCATCATCATCAAATCAGCGAGCTCATCAATGACGATGACGATATACGGCATCGCATCCTGATCCTTCAGGCTGTTAAAGCCAGCAATATCACGCTTGCCATTGGCTGAGAACGTTTTCAGGCGGCGCTCCATTTCTGAAACTGCCCATTTCAGCGCGCTGATACACTTCTCAGGCTCGGTAATCACTGGCGTCAGCAAATGAGGAATATCGTTATACGGTGTCAGCTCAACTTGCTTTGGATCGACAAGAATAAGCTTCATATCTGATGGCGAATTTTTATACAGCAGGCTCGTCAGCAAACTGTTGATCATGACCGACTTACCAGAGCCTGTCTGACCAGCGATCAAAAGGTGCGGCATTTTGTTCAGCTCACCGACGACTGGCTTACCAGCAATATCTCGTCCGACAACGAAACTCAACTGTTCCTTCGCAGACGTCCACTTCTTGTCATCGAGCACGCCAGCAACGCGCACCATAGCTGGCTTTACGTTTGGCACTTCGATGCCTACTAGGCGCGTCCCGGGTATTGGCGCTTCGACGCGGATACTTTGCGCGGCCAAACTAAGGGCTAATTCCCTATCAAGTGCCGAGATTTTACTCAACCTCGTGCCACTTGGCGGTTTCAGCGTAAACTGCGTGACACGCGGCCCAATATTTGCACCATCCATTTCAACATCGATATTAAAATTCTGGAATGTATCTTGGATAAGATCAGCATTATTGTTCACATCACCAGCATCGGCTTTGTCCTGCTTCTGGATGAGTAAATCAGTAGTTGGGAACTGCCAATTCGGGTCGACTGCCTCGGTGAGGGCTTCATGGTTTTCATCAGGACTAAGGCTAGCGACGCTGTTTTTCATGCTGCTTCGACGTGTAGCCGCTTTGTCTTTGTCAGTGAGTACAGGGACACCTTGATTCAACTTAAATCCCTTTGATTCTTCTGTCTTTGCTTTCAGCTCTTCCATGTCTGTATCTTCGCGTTCACGACGCTTGAATGGCGTCAGCAATGCTTTTAGCGGCCACCCGAATGTCCAGAACAGTACGAGAATAAGCAGCGCGAAAAATAATATAGCAGCTGGGATTTTATCGAATAAGCCAAGGCTCAGCCCGCCGATTAGCTCGCCTAACGCGCCACCCTTGCCATCAACCCAACCATCGACTGCGTCCTCGGTCGCAGTCAAAACATGAAGCCATACAGAGAAAACAACTAACAGCAGTGACATGCTCAGTACGCGCCATGCTTCGAGATCATGTTCCTCAGCGCGCAGCTTATGCACACCCCAGTATGTTAACGCCACCGGCGTTAGATAGGCTGCCCCACCGAGCAAATCATACACAAGATCAAACATGCCAACAGGCAATGAACCGCCGGTGCCGAAGCCGCCGAGTAGCAGAAATACTGCCACAACAATCATCAAGACCGAGGCAGTTTGCCTGACTAGCATATTCGGCTCTTTCGGCACTCGTGCCGGAGCTTTTTTACTTGCCTTCTTCTTTGAGCTGCGTTTTTTTCTTTTTGCCATAATTTCCGCTTTGCTTTAGAGACAAACCTAGCGGTTTTTCTCTAGTCGCGCCGTGCGGTCGAATAAATCGCCGCGCGGGCTACTCTTTTCCCTACCTGCTATTTTATCACTTTGATAGAAGAAAGGAGCTATGTTGTTATTTTAACATAAACGCTTATGCTTTGTCAATTCTTCCTGTACGGGCTATGTTCTTGGCCTCTCTTTATGACTCGGCCAACCGTTGATTGATCGTTAATAATATCTATCGCAGTGTCTCTATATGCTTTCCTGCCGCGTGATGAGGTGTCTACAGTTTTTACCCTCTCAACAAGGTCTGCTGCCGGCTCTTGAAAGCTTTGACTGATACGATATCTAAAACTCATATGACCAATGTCGCCGGTCTCAGTTGCTCCTGGCGAATACCGAGGATTATTGGAGCTGAGAACTCTTATAACTCTTTCTCTCATGTCACTCACATCTGCTTCAGCAACAATTCCATTTTCCAAAGCAAACGCAACTAGTTCATCCGCTGTCCATGGGTGAGCAGGCTGCTCTGTTTTTGCCTGTTTTAACAACGTGTACAGCGCTGTTTGACCAGAACTTAGCTCTCTTTTAGCTCGATACTGTGGATCGATTATTTTTGCTCTTACTTCGTGCGGCTCAGCTACGACAAGTCCGTTTTCTAGCATCTTTTTAAATCGACTGTTATATTCTGTAGCTGCTCCTGTACGGTGCCTTTTGTACCTTGATTCAGCGATGCGGTTAATCCCATATACTCCATTTAACAGGCTTTCAAGTATCTGAATGGTATTTATGGGTGCTCTTGATCCTTGTGATGCAGTACTAGATAGTGCCGCCAATATTGGGAAATCGTGCTGTTCAGACCATTCCATCATTGCTCCAACTGCAGCAAGTGCGTGTTCAACTCTTTCCGCCCCATAGCCTCGTGCGTCCTTACCACGGTGCCGTCCGACTACTTCGCTTGATGCAAAGCCCTTATCCTCAAACGTTAGAGGATACGATTTTACACTTGGAACTGGAAACCCTGCTCGAGACTCTACCGCCTTTGCAAGGCCTCCTGTCGTGAGGAAACTACCTTCATCAACAAGAGTTGCGTAAGCGACCGCTTTGACATCATGGTTTGCAACGATGTCGAAAGAATCTTGCGTCTCTGGAGAAAACTGTATTGCTGGTCTTTTTGTAATCATAGTTGGGGTTTTTATCTTTACTGTGTTGCCTGACTAGCTCCCAGCGAGGAATATGGTCGAGAGGTCGGGCTTATCTTTCGGTTTCGCATCCTGCTTACTGTCCTGACTAGGAACATCTGCATACGTAAGTTTGTCGTTCATCGTATGCATAAAAGGGGTTATCTCATGGATGCCGTACGCGGCTACTGCTGCTTCATCAATATCACCCTGCGGGACGGCGTGGTCACCAGCGACAACAGTATGATTAGTCGCATGAGCAATAGCCGGAAGGTAACCTGATCTCAGGGCAATTTGTGTTTGTGGTTGTTTTTGTGTTGAGTCCACTCTTATATTATAGCATAAGCTGTAACATTTTGTCAATCTACTCTAGGGTCGTGGCCGAGGAGTTGTTGGCGGAGACTCGCAAACCGCTCCTGCTGCTCTGCAGCAACCTGTTCAGGGGTCTTTTCAGGCTTGTCATCTTTGCGGCCGTTTCTATCGGTCGCGACTTCAGCCTTTTTACCACCCCCAGAGATGACATTCACAACTGGAATCACAATCGGACTTCGCTGGGTCTGCTCATAGAGGAAGTGAGTCACGTAATCCTTTAGTTCAGCTTTGAACCTATCGAGATCAACACGCTTGTAGCGCTGCGCGACAGCTCGCTTCAGCTCCGAGCGGAACAAGCCCATCAACTCTTCGTTATCGCGAATATAGATGAATCCTCGGCTAATAATATCCGGACTGGTAAGCAAGCGACCTGATTTCTTATCAACGGTGAGGATGACGACCACCATACCTTCTTCGCTGAGCATCAAACGATCCTTAACGACGACGTTGTTCACAATCGCGCCGGTCTGATCAACCAGCTGGATACCTGTTGGTACTTCGCCTCTCGACTTCATTGAGTTTTCGGTAAATTCAATAATCTCACCGTTGTCGATAGTTTTAAGATTATCCTTCGGAAAGCCTCGTTTTACTGCTTCTCTGTTGTGATATATCTGCGCCGTGTAATCCGCTCCATAGATTGGGATAAGGAATTTTGGTTGGAAATAATCTATCATATCCATGTAATCATCGAGTGACCCGTGACCTGACACGTGTAGTGGGCCACAGCCATCGACTTCACGGGTGTTATGACGATAGACGTGCACACCTTTACGGTTGAGGTCGTCGACCATCATTGCGATTTTCTTGTCGTTTCCTGTACCCGGAATCGGCGTGCTCGATAAGATCACTGAATCTTCTGCCTTGAGTTTGATGTGTTTATGATCACCTGTGCTCATCCGCTGCAAGGCTGAGTTCGGTTCCGCCTGTGAACCGGTGCAGATAATAACCACTTCACTGTCCTTCATGTTCGGAACGCTGGCAATTGGCACGAACGTCCCTTTTGGAATCTTTATCATGCCGAGTTTGATAGCAACTTCGAGTGTTGACAACATACTGCGGCCGTCCATGGCAATTTTACGTCCGTCTGCAACAGCGGTGTTTACGAGCATCTGGATACGGTTCATGTTACTGGAGAATGAAGATACAAACACCCGGCCTGGGGCCTTCTGAAACAGATTCTTGAACGTATCTTCAATCGTTGCCTCTGGCGGCGTGCGGCCAATCTTTGCGGCTGACAGACATTCGTTCAACAGCACTAGCACACCTTCTTTTCCAATCGCCTTAAAGCGTTCGATGTCTGATATTTCGTGGTCATGCGGGTTTGGATCAAGTTTGTAGTCACCTGTACAAACAACCTTACCGACCGGTGTATCTAGCACGACAACCGTACTTCCCGGAATGGAGTGTGTCACGCGGACTAGCTCAACAAAAAACTGACCAATCTTTAGTTTCTCGTGGGTCGTTTCATTCATACTGACGGTTTGCAGCTCGAACCCTTCTGGGTATTCCAAGCCGAAGTTATCAAAAAACTTCTCGACCATCCCAATAGTAAAGTTAGAACCATAAATTGGCGCAGGATAGCGCGGCACAATATGCGGCAGTCCGCCGATGTGATCAAGGTGACCATGCGTGATGATATAGGCTTTAAGCTTATGCTTTATCTGCTCGAGGTACGTGACATCGCAAATGCCGTAGTTAATACCGGGCAGATCCACGCCGAGGTCGTTTCCGCAGTCGATGACAACTGCCTCATCTTTGTATTCAACGACAATCATGTTTTTTGATCCACCACTGTCCATACCACCAAGCGCGATGATTTTTAGTCGCGGTGAATCATCAATTTTGTTTGCGCGACCCTTATCCTGATTTTGCGATTTTTTCGCATCAGCAGTCTGGTACTGATCCAGCAAACGGTTTACATCGTCCATGTTCCGGCGCTGAGCTCGGATGGCTTCTCCACGGCTCGCACTACGTGCAACATCGGTTGTTTTTGGACGAGGCTTAGCATCCAGGCGCAGGCCATCGTCTTTTTTGGATTGGTTTTTCTGTCCTCTTTTTTGGTTGTTTTGAGGCTTTCTGTTGCCTCGGCTATTTCGATTCTGAGATTTCTTCTCTCCAGAACCATTTTCGTTTTTACTCATAATTTCCTTTTATGTTTAGTTAATAAATTTAGAGTTCGTTTGAAATAATGCGCGAAACTATCTGAAAATCTTCAAGTAATGTTTCACGTAAGCTGCCGTTATACAGGGCTGCTGCTGGATGGTAAAGTGGCAATACAACGATTGTTTCTTCTTTACCGTCCAGGACAACTCGCAATTTTTTCGGCTGACCGTGGTCTCGACTAATTGTCAAATCTTGCAAAAACGCACTCCCGCTGTGTCGTCCAAGCGTGGCAATAATCTTCGGCTGGATAATGGCAATTTGCTTAAGCAGATATGGCCAGAATGCGGCTTTTTCTTGCGGGAGGGGATCTCGATTATTCGGTGGCCTATATTTTACTATATTTGTGATGTAGATGTCACTTCTTTTTAACTGCACGCTATCAAGCATCTCATCCAAGAACTTCCCTGCCGCGCCGACAAAAGGCTCACCTTTCAGGTCCTCGTTCTTCCCTGGCGCTTCGCCTATGAACACCACGTCAGCGTCGGGATTGCCACTGCCGAAGACCAGCTGCGTGGCCTGAGCCTTCAGCTGCGGCGTCGGGTTGTCCTCGAGAATCAGGTTAGCGAGCTCGTCGAGCTGCTCCTGTTTTTGCTTTCTTATCATTGGATGTCTTGTGTTGAACAGCAGCGTGGCCGTGATGGATGGTGGCATAGAAGAAGTAAAAGCCAAGCGCGTAGTGGATCAGGCTGCCAGAATCGATGGCAAGCGAGAACGCAATGTAAGCCAACACTGCCGCTATCACTGACACAAGCCAAGCTGGCACATAGTCATAGATTGACCATAGTTGCTTGCTCTGCTTCGACGCAGCCTTACGGGTCGACTTTTTAACAGTCGCTTTCTTGCGCGTTGTAGCGGATTTTTTACTAGTCGTTTTCTTTGTTGCCATAAGGAGTACTGCTTATACTTACTGTACCACACTAGATGGATGGGGTGGTGCTTTTTGCATGTCCTCGACACTTAGTCCATTAGCTCTCGCGCGTTCCACTTGCCACTCCAATCCTGCTAGGATAACTGCTGAGATCGGGTCGTCTCCGGAGACGTCAAGGACTCTTGAGTACGCTCCGGGGAATAATTTCTCTATAGATTCCGTAGGTAAGACGCTGTCTGTTGGCCGTACATCATCCCGGCCTCTCAAGACCCGAGCAGTTCCATGACGACGCCTGGGCATTATTTTCCTTCGAGTTCGCGCTTGGCTGCCTTCATAGAAAGCTGCAGACGACCACGCTCATCAATGGCGACCAGCTTTACGGTAACTTTATCGCCTTCTTTAAGGACGTCGGCAACTTTTTCGACACGCTCTTCACTGATCTCGCTGACGTGCACGAGCCCATCTTTGCCTGGCATAATCTGCACGAAGGCGCCGAAATCAAGCACGCTCACTACTGGCTTGTCCTTATAGATTGCGCCGACTTCAGGCTCAGCGGTGATATCGTTAATCATTTGCTTCGCTTTCGCAATGCTTTCACCGTCAGGTGAGGCAATCATGATAGTTCCGTCGTCTTTGATATCGATTTCTGCACCAGATTCAGCCACGATACCTTGGATGGTTTCACCGCCCTTACCGATGACTTCACGAATCTTATCAGGATTAATCTTGATGCTCTCAACACGTGGTGCATACGGACTCATCTCACCAGGCGTGTTTATGACTGTCTTCATATGCTCGAGGATCTCGGCGCGGCCTTTCTTGCCTTGCTCCAGTGCTTTTCCAAGCACCTCAGGCGGCAGGCCGTGCACTTTCATATCCATTTGCAGCGCAGTGATACCTTTTTCAGTACCTGTCACCTTAAAGTCCATGTCACCAGCAAAATCTTCAGCATCCGCAATATCACTAAGAACATACGGCGTGTCGCCGTCCATCATCAGGCCCATTGCAATACCGCTTACCATGCGCTTCAATGGCACACCTGCGTCAAGGAGCGCGAGGCAGCTTGAACACGTTGCCGCCATAGACGTAGAGCCGTTCTGTGACATGATTTCAGTTACGCTTCGAATCACGTATGGGAAGTCTTCAACGGATGGCAACATTGGTGCCAAAGCACGCTCAGCCAGGTAGCCGTGGCCAATTTCACGACGGCCTGGTGAACCAAGTCGCTTCACTTCACCGACTGTCCAGCCTGGGGCGTTGTAGTGGTGCATGTAGCGTCGCGTCGTGTCGCGTTCCATGGTGTCCACGAGCTGCTCGTAGCTGGTTGCCGCCAATGTCACGATGTTCATCGCTTGCGTAACGCCGCGGGTAAAGATACTTGAGCCGTGCGTGCGCGGGAGGAAGCCAACCTCACTAGAAAGTGGGCGGATTTCGTCCATTTTACGGCCATCTGGGCGTACTTGCTCTTCAACGATACCTTTACGTGAATCAGCAAACACCGCCATCTGGAAGGCATCGCTATATTCGCCCTTTACATCAGCATAGTCTTCTTCGCCGACTTCAGCTTCGAAATGCGCGTGCATCTCGTCTTTGAGTTCAGCCAGCATGTCATTGCGCTCTGGGTAGTCTTTGCGAACTTTAGCGCCAAGCTTGCCATCAAGCCATGCGGAGACTTTCTCTTGGATTGCTTCATCAGGCTTGATGAGTTCGTATTCGATTTTCTCTGGGTTTACTTTGGCGATCAGCTCTTGCTGCAGCTTTATTATTGGCTGCATAGCTTCCTGAGCCCATTCAATTGCTTTAAGGACTTCTTTCTCAGTTGCTTCATTGGCCGCTGCTTCAACCATCATGACGCCGTTTTCTGTACCAGCCACCACGAGGTCGAGCTTGCTATCGTCGTATTCATTAATGCCCATAAAGGCTTTGTACTCACCACTTTCGGTCATACCAACGCGCAGACCAGCCACCGGACCTTCAAACGGCGCACCCGTCAGCGACAATGCTGCTGAAACCGCCAACATGGCAAGCATGTCAGGACGAAACGCCGGATCAGTTGATAGAACGGTTGCAATACCTTGCACTTCAGCACGGTAGCCTTTTGGCCACAGCGGACGAATCGGACGGTCGATGATACGGCCGATAAGTACTGCCTCTTCGCTTGGGCGTCCTTCACGCTTGATGAAACGCGAGCCGCTGATCTTTCCTGCGGCGTACATCTTTTCTTCGTAGTCAATGCTGAGTGGGAAGTAATCAAGCTGCACTGGACGATTACCAATCTGAGCCGTACCCAAGATAACGGTGTCGCCGTAGCTTACGAGGACTGATGCTGAGGATCGGAAACCAACGCGGTTGATCTCAAGGGTTAATTCCTGACCAAATAGCTCAGTAGATACGCGAGTAATTTCCTTCCCGCGCGGGTTGATAATCTGTGACATAGTGTCCTTCTTTCTTTGTTCGATGTTCAGAATCAAGGCTGTAAAACCAGTATAGAAAGCTTTACAATCTTTGTTCTGTTATCGAACGTTATTTTCCATCTGTCTCGCGAACCAAAGAGCTTGATGCGCGTGAAAAAGGGAAAATTCCCTTTTAGCGTCTAGCGACGTAGACCCAATTCTTTAATCAAGTCGAGATATGCCTGTGCATCCTTGCTTGCAAGGTATTTTAGAAGGCGCTTGCGCTTCCCTACCATAACGAGAAGACCGCGGCGTGCCATGTGGTCTTTCTTGTTTTCTTTGAGGTGTTCAGTAATTTCGTTGATACGGCGAGTCAGCACCGTAATCTGCGCCTGTGGTGAACCGGTGTCGGCAGCCTGCTTTGACGCTTTCGCAGTACTTTTTGCTTTGGTCTCTGTCATGTAAGGAGTAATTCTACCAAAAATTCGTCTCTTATGCAAGCAGTCGCTGGTAGATTGTTTCTGCATCCAGCTCTTCAGGCGTAATAGCGTCGTCAACAGACCACTGTGCAACGCTCGTGCGGCGCAGACGAGATAGATGTCCGCTTGTTCCCAGCGCCTTAGCAATATCCTCTGCTAAGACGCGTATATACGTTCCGCTGCCGACATGCGTCTTGATTCGTACCGTCGGCCAGGTACATGATTCGATTGTGATATCAAAAATCTTCACTGTTCGGGATGCGATATCCACTGTTTCGCCCTTGCGAGCCAACTCATAGGCTCGTTTCCCATTCACCATTACGGCGCTATAGCTTGGCGGTGTCTGTTCAATTGCACCGATAAACTGCGGCAACACTGCCTCTACGTCTTTTTGGTTACGCACAGGAGCATTGTCTACGCTAATAAGCTCTCCTTCAGCATCACCAGTGGTCGATGCTACCCCGAAGGTTATCTCGGCTTCATAGGTTTTATCATGTTTGATGAGCTCAGGTACCTTTTTTGTGTATGTTTTGCCGATGACCAAGACAAGCAGTCCTGTTGCCATAGGGTCCAACGTTCCCGTGTGCCCTACTTTCACCTGACGCGGTTTTTTGCCCTCACTACTAGCGATGATTCGCCTAACAAAATTCACAACATCAAAAGACGTCCAGCCCTTTGGCTTATCAATAAGCAGCAAACCTTCCACTAAAGAACACCTTTCACGGAAGGAAAAAGAGCAGCCGGCGAAGTGGCTTTGCCAACTTCACCGCGCGATGAGAAAAAACCATCAGGGTTTTGTCTCATAGGTTCAAACGATGTCCAACCCTTTGGCTTATCAACGAGAAGTATACCTTCCATAAAGGATAGGATACGCTATCTCAGCACTAGTTTGTCAGCGGATCGGTCTTTTGACCGTCGGCGTCGTAGAACTGCGGGCCTGCCCCAGCAACTGATGGTGGCATCATTGGTGGCGGCACAGCTGGAGGTTTTGTTGAGTCTTCTACCTCTGGCTGATCTTGGTATACGAGTGGCTTTGGTGGTTCTTGCGCTGGCATTGTTGGTGCTGAACTGGCAGGTTCAGGTTGCTTTTTCTCTGCAGGTGGAGGTGGAGGTGGAGGCGGGACAGTTGGAGGTGGAGGAGCCGGAGCTGTGTTTGCAGGTGGGCTTACTGGCGTGGGCGGCTCACTCTTTTCTAAGTCAACGTGCATCGCCCCAATATTTTGCTTTGGTTTTGGCGTTTCCTGGGCACTACTATTAATAGACTGCCGAATCTTCTCTAGCTTATCCTCGAGCTCCGCTGGTCGATCAGCGGATAAATCTGCATTATCATTAGCGATGTCTTTTACTGGTAATGTGGGTGTCTTGCTCTTAAATTCATCACTAATTGGCTGCAATGTTTTGTGCTTATGTTGCATAACTGGCACATTGCTGGCTGGCTTTATGTTATCGC
>JAUHWW010000007.1 GCA_030427365.1 bacterium
GAGTTTAGGTAGTATGTAACACCCTTTGAGTTTGTGTGCTTGTAAGCCATAGCTTAGTAGCCCCTTTCACCTCTTACTTGATAGTAACCTCACCATACTCTGCCCGGATAACACTTGTCAAGCTGTTAGCACGGTTTTCTATAACAGATAATCATATCTGTAAGCCGAAAGTTGTGAACAATAACAGAGAAAATCGCTTGCGAAAATCACGGATATTGATTACACTTGTGCTTATTACAAGGTAACAACAACTCAGGGTTTACTTCGTGAGAGTAGACCGTGAACAGAAGGATAGGTGGGAAATGGACTTTTCGAACCGCGACAATCGACCAGGTCAGGCAGCTGCCCCGCAGCAAAATACTATGCCGGCTTCAAATGATCGACCAGCTGCAAAGCGTGGCATGAACATGAAAGGTGGCATGTTCGGCAAACTAGGGCCTATTGTCATGCTCTTTAGTGTTGCAATTATTGCTGCTGCACTCATTATTGCATTAGTACTAAATAACGGAGATGATGACAGCAATAACCTGGAATCCAAGCTCATTAACCGTGATCAGTACCAGGCCGTCTTCCTTGATAGCCAAGATGGGCAAGTCTATTTCGGTAAAATGGCTGTCTACAATAATGATCTCTACATACTGAGCGACATTTTCTACGTACGTGTCGAAAACCCGATTCAGCCACAAGGAACTGAAGCACAGCAGCCAAATATTAGCCTCGCGAAGCTTGGTAACGAGCTACATGGCCCTGAAGACGTCATGTTCATCGCAAGAGACAAAGTACTTTACTGGGAGAACCTAAAAGATGATGGTCAAGTCGTCACTGCTATAACGAACTTCAAGGCAAACGGTAGCCAGACACCTACGCCAGCTCCACAGCAACAAACCGAAGATGAGACTGATGCTGATTCAGGTGCTGCGGGTACACAGCCAGAAGGCACACCGGCTCAGAACGACACTCCAACAGAAACAGAAACACCTACAACAACTCCGTAACCCACGGGGTAACTAGAGTTAGAAAAACACCTCCTGACGTGGGAGGTGTTTTTTATTGGCCTAAACGAATTGTCCGCTTGACGTACCAGTGATGAAGCCCATTGTAGAGAGCAAGTATCCCAAAAATAATCGCGGCAATAAGGCTAAAGCCAGCGAGATCTGGAGACCAGCGAGGGGCCACATAATTGAACTTATAAAACGATTCATCAATCTCTTGCTCAGAGGTACCATTGGCTTCGATATATTCACCATTACACTGAGCTCTTGCTTGAATCTGCCCAGGTCCAAACTGTGCTGCACAAACGCGATCGGCGTCTAGTCGCACTGCTTCGTTCACCTTCGTCACTCTCGCCTTTTCAGCCTCAACCAAACGTTGGTAGGTTCCATTTAGCTGTATCGGCGGATAGATGCCGTTCGGACCCCCTAGTTCGGTGTTCATATGCGAATATATATAATCACGCAGGTCGGTAAGCGCCTCCTCGACATCACCGCCCGCTGCATCAACCGCCACCAGGCGATCAAAACGTTCAACAGCACCGTTGCTATTGCCTATCAGCCCGACAACAAATAATGCCAGAGAGACTAGCGTTAATCCTGAAAAAACCACCGTTTTCAGCACTGCTCGTTGATCGACACGCTTCAAAGTAGAGACTTTTTTGTTTGCCATAACCGTATTATACCCGTTTTAATGCTGGGAAGCGCTGCGTCAACATCAACAGCCCGACTAACCCGACGATAATAAAACTATAGCGCAGGGTTGTCTCTGCAGCAGTGAAGTACATCGCAAAACCGAGCGCGAAACAATACGCACTCTTTGCAAGCCCAGTTATCATCTCAGCCCAAACAAGATAGACGATTCGATACCCCTCTTCACTATCGGCCGCATCATAAAACCCTTTAATAATTGGCATGCGATAACCTAGTGCTATCGGCTCACCAAGCACACTCGCAGCAAGTGCGCCACCAAAATTATTGATACCTGCACGAATTGCATTCAACAGAACCTGCATGCCTGTGCCGTAGTGAAGGAGCGCACCGCCCTTCTTGCTATCAATGAACTTTCCGAACATTTTAGCGCTCACGATAGACACGCCAAGTGACAAGCCGATAATAAAGCCGATCTTGGCATACGCTCCTTCGCTAAAGACAACCACCCCCAGGAAAAATGGCCACCAAAGACCATTTGCAACATTAACAATGTTAAATGAACTCAGTGATATAAAGTCCCGAGTATGCTTACGAAGCGGAAAGCCCTTGAACGTTATTTTCTGATGCACTTTCACCGGTTCATTAGTCATAAATAGTGGGATAAGAGAGGCAAGGAACACAGCTATCGCAAACACGAGCGTATATTCGGGGGCAAAAACCGTTGCGATCACGCCGCCAACTATCGGCCCCAGCGCACTCCCTAGACGCTCAAACGTAAATAGCCAGCCAAGCTCTTTACCTCCGTGATCTTGATGCTTGATCTTCGAGAAATCAGTGTTGTATGCCACAAAAAATAATCCGTTTGCAAGTGTGTAGAAAATCGCAATAATCATCAGCGGCCAGCCAACTGTTTCATACGAGATAAGTAGCCCGAGGAAGGCGATGAAAAGCAAATTGCTAACCGCAATCGAATGTTTAGGACCAATGCGCGCAATAATATAGCCGGCAATGTAAGAAACAGGTACTCGCAGCAAGAAGAATACACCGAAGAAAAAGAAGATTGTTTGTACATCTACTCCTTTGTCGTAGAGGAACACCGGCACAAAGATGCCCACGAGGCTAAACGCCAGCGAGCGCATACTCATACTAGTGTAGATTTCGGCAAGTTCATCAAACTGTACTGACCGCCACGGATGACGATGAGAAATGAAGCTATGGATAATTTTTTTCAGCATATTTGTGTTCGTTTGCTAGCTACACTGTAACTCATTAGCGAAAACGGGTAAACTATGACTATGCGAGTTTACTTTAGTGGAATAGGTGGGGCCGGTATTTCACCGCTAGCTTTGATTGCCCATCAAGCGGGCTACGACGTAGCTGGATCTGATATGCAGGATAGTTCCTATGTTGCGAATTTACGCTCAAAAGGCATCCAGAATATTGTTATAGGACAATCGCGAGAAACAATTGCAGAGATCCACGAGCAACAACCGATTGACTGGTTGGTGCATTCCTCGGCAGTTCGAGAAGATAGCCCAGGCTACGCAGAAATAGCGTTTGCAAACGAAAACGGCATCAAGACAAGCAAACGCGATGAATTCATTAATAAACTGCTGCAAGACACTGGGCAAAAGATGATCGCTATTGCTGGCACGCATGGCAAAACTACCACGACCGCCATGATGATATGGCTGTTTCGCGAGCTTGGTTTGCCACTTTCCTACTCACTCGGCGCGAAATTGTCATTTGGTGGCATCGGACAGTTTGATAAAGAAGCGACGTATTTTATCTACGAAGCCGATGAATACGACCGAAATTTTTTGAGTTTCTCGCCTGCTCTCAGCTTGATTACCGGTATTGCTTATGATCACCCAGACATTTATCCAAATGAGGAAGACTACAATCAGGCATTTCGCGATTTCTTGGCGCAGTCTGACAGAGCCTACATCTGGGAGAACGACGCTGACAAACTCGGCGTTACCACCACGGATAAAATTGGCGTGTTACGCAAAGAAGATTACGAAGGGTTTGCTGAAAGTCTTGTTGGCAGCGTGAACCGTGAAAATGCGCGACTCGTCATGCAGGGCATGCAAAGTCTTGATGATAGTTTAGATATGACCAAACTCTCAGATATCATGGACCAATTCCCTGGTGTTTCGCGCCGCTTTGAGAAAATCGCTGAGAATATATACACCGATTACGCGCACACACCCGAGAAAATCATGGGCGCGATACAGCTAACACGCGAAATTTCCGACAAAGTCGTTGTCGTATATGAAGGTTTGCACAACACGCGGCAGCACTTTATAAAAGAACAATTAGCCACTATGTTCGGCGGTGCCGAGCAGGTTATCGTTGTACCAAGCTACCGCGCCCGTGAAGATGAATCTCTCGAAGACCTCACGCCCGAAAAACTTTGCCACTTGATCAAAACGCCAGAAAACTGCCGGCCGGCCGAGCTGAACGACGAACTAAAGGATGCTCTCGCCGAGCTAAGCAAACAAAACCTCATTCTCTGTCTTAGCGCTGGCAGCGGCGGCAGCCTAGACGAATGGCTGAGAGCCAACTTTGTTGATAGTAATTAGCAAGATCGTAATAGGTGTTTAGCCAAGGCTCCCGAAAAGTTCAAAAGCAGATTTAAATCTGCTTTATATCAGACTTCGTCTATTTTTGCTGCTAGTTCGTGGTCTTTAACAGTGACCTTATGCTCGCTATGGGTTGTGAGCCAGATTTCTGCATAGCCCCAACCAAAATTAATATCGGGATGATGGTTGGCTTTTTCTGCAAGTTCACCGACCTTGTTCACAAAGTCTAAAGCACTCGAAAAATCTTTAAACGTAAACCGCTTTTTCAGTGCCCTCTGCTCACGCTCATCTGGCCAGTAGTCCACCTCTTCCCACTTACTTGTAGCCATACTCAAGATACTTCTTTCCTTCTGCCCACGCTTCTAGTGTCGCTTTAACGGCTGGGATTGTGTTGTCCGGTAATTCATCAACCGCAAACCATGCAACTTCATCATGCATATGCGGCTCCGCGTTATGCACCTCACCCTGGTAATTATTTACTTCGAAATACACATCGACCCATTCCATGTTTTCTTTATCGTTATTTTCTTCCACTGAATAGCGATGCACGGTGATAGCGTGCTCTAGGTCTTCAATCGCAACATCAATACCGATTTCTTCCTTCGCTTCTCGAACGGCGGCTGCGGAGAAAGATTCAGCGTGCTCGACCTTCCCAGAGGGCATACCATAATGTCCATTCATCCACTTGGTATTTGAGCGGAGGACTAAAGCGATTTTACCTTCTTCATTCCTCACAATCACAAAACTCGCAATGTGCGGATGCTGCGTGTCATACATTAGCGATTATCTCCTGATCCCTGCAGTTTGCCGCGCTTTTGGCGACTCGCTAATTTCTCGATGTTGAAGTCAGCAATGTCTTGCAATTCTATGTCTAGATATGCGGCGACTGTCGCGATATACCACAGCACGTCGCCAAGCTCCTTTTTCATATCCGCGACTTGCTCCTCAGTCATGTGGCCGTCGTTGTCACGATAAATCTTCTTAAACTTTTCTGCTATCTCACCCGTCTCACCGATCAGTCCGAGGAGTTTTGTATAAAACGCCCGAGAGTCCACCGAACGCTCTGCCCCTGCGTCGGTTTCTGTCGATAAAGCCCTCTTCTGATACTCGTTAAACGTCATACTTTTACCTCCTCTTTCCTATCTAGTATACTGGTGACCATGCTTGAATCAATCACTACTTTTCTGAGGGACGAGCTGCTCCCGGGTCTTGGTAACTTTACCAAAGAACACGGTGTACAGATACTCATTATTATTGGACTTACCTACATCGCACGTAAATTCGCGATGGCTTTCGTTGCAAAAGTTATCCGCAAGGCTATTGTTAGTGAAAAGTTCGCAACAGCACATGACGAGCGTCAGCGTGAGGACACACTCATCGGTATTACCAAAACGCCAATTCGCGTGGCTCTTTGGGGTATAGCCGGCATGTTACTTTTATCAGAGTTTGGCGTTAATACGGCGCCAATTATTGCCGGTGCAAGCATTGTTGGTGTTGCGCTTGGGTTCGGCGCGCAATCTCTCGTTAAAGACATGATCAGTGGAATTTTTATGCTGCTTGAGAATCAGTACCGCGTCGGAGACGTTGTCGAGCTTAACCAGACCGTTTCTGGCACTGTAGAAGCTTTCACCCTGCGTGAGACAATCTTGCGTGACCTCGACGGTATGGTGCATCACGTTCCAAATGGTGAGATTACAATCGCCACCAACATGACGATGGACTTCGCGAACGTGAATCTTGATATTGGCGTGGGCTATGACGACGATATCGAGAAGGTAGAGAAAGTCGTGAATGAGGTGGGCAAAAAGCTTGCTGAAGACGAAAACTGGCAGGATGACATCCTTGAAGCCCCTCAATTCCTGCGAATAAATGAATTCGGTGATTCAGCCGTCATCATCAAGATTATCGGTAAAACAAAGCCGATGAAACAATGGGGCGTCACCGGAGAATTGCGCAAGCGCCTAAAGATTGCGTTCGATAAAGAAGGCATCGAAATTCCATTCCCACAAACCGTCATGCGAAGCGTCACCGAGCCAAAAAAACCGTCCAAGAAATCTACTTCGAAAAAGTAACGCCTTTGAGTTGTTGAATACTATCGATATTTTGCAGTCCCATTGAGAACATAGCGATTCTTAAGCCCATTTTCCAGTTTTCTATCGTTTCAATAATTCGTTCGGGCGAGTCATCCATAGCAGCTTCAAGAAAAGGGACCGCGGCAGAAAACAAATCAGCGCCCAATAGCAGTGACTTGAGCCCGTCAACAGGTCCTCTTATGCCTCCACTTGCTATTATAAGACCATCCTTATTAGTCTCATTTCTAGCTTTTGCTGACTGTTTAACAGACTCGTCTGTATCGATGCCGCAGTCTTTAAACCATTCTGCAAATTTTTCGTTTCTAGCTCTTTCGGCCTCAACCCAAGCATAAGACGTTCCTCCTACTCCCGCAGTATCAACTCCAGCAACGCCTACTTCATAAAGCCGTTTAGCAACATCATAAGAAATACCGTGACCTACTTCCTTAACAAACACCGGAACTGAAAGCTTAGAAGTAAGAGTAGCGATTTTACTAAGTAAATCTTCAAAGTTCGTGTCACCACCTGGCTGCAGCGCTTCTTGCAAAGGGTTAAGATGCAAATAGATTGCATCCGCTCGAATCATGTCGACAATGTATTGGTAACTTTCAACTGTATGACCATAATTCAGCTGTACCGCACCCATATTTGCGGCAATAAAAGCATTCGGTGCATATTTCCTCACCAGCTCAAAGGTTTCTTTTGCGTCTTCCTTCTCAATGCCTATCCTTTGGCTACCTACCCCCATCGCAACGCCACATTTTTCAGCTGCTTTCGCTAAGTTGGTATTTATCTTTCGACCATGCTCAGAACCACCAGTCATTGAAGCTATCATTAGCGGAGACTGCAGTGCTTTTCCAAAAATTTTTAGCGATGTATCAACATCATCTAGGGCGATCTCTGGAAGCGCGTTGTACGGTAGACGATACTTTGAAAATACAGATGCGTCCGCCTGAGATCTTTCATCAAGACACAGTCTTATATGATCACCTTTACGCTTAGCTATACCTTCTAAGTTTTCGCTTTTCTTTTTATGCGGCATCTAACCATTCCCTGACTCGCTTTGATATTACCTCTTTGCTAACTCCTTTTAAGGGGAATGTTGGTCGAGTAAGCGGCACATCAGCTTCATCCCCGCCCAACTTTTTAACAACTCTGCGTGTTATCTCATCCGGTGTAGAGGCAGAAGCGGTTACAGCGATCCTACCGGATACGCTTGGGTCAATATCATCTTCATGTTCAACTGCGTGAACCAAAGTAGGCAAACCCTCTTCACTGATGATACCTCTCGCCAAGTTGACGTAACTTCTACCATTTTTGGAGTTTGGGTCAGTCACAACAACAAAATGGTCAAGGATTCCGTTGTCATTAAGCAGTCCTCGAACTCCTTCCTGTCTTTCCTGAACAGCAAAGCAAACATCTCTGATAGCCACTCTCGCTACTCTAGCATTCGGCTCACGTAGAGCTATTTCTTGAGCGACCTGCTCTTTTAACTCAACGAGTTTTTTAGCAAGAAGCGTTGTTTGGCCAAACAGTCTATATCTTTCACGTCCGTCAATAAGCCTTGATGCGATGTCATCTGGGTTCTGGCCTAGCTCAGCATACTCCACATCTACAGGAGAAACTTCTCCGTCAACCGTATACTCTATATGCCCCATGGTACCTAAAACCTCGTCGTGAATAGAGCCACCTTTTCTCGGATCCGACCCAACGAGGTATAGTAGTTTTTCGCCATTTTTTCTAGCACTCCAAACCGCCGCATGAGTACTTACGACAAGTGGACACGCTGCATCAAAAACCAAACCACCTCTTTCCTCTAAGTCTAATGAAACTTTTGGACTAGAGCCGTGTGCACTCAGTATTGCAATTGAGTTATTAGGTATTTGTGCGTAATCGTCGACAAATACAACGCCGCGGTCCTCATGATATCTCGTTACATGTTCGTTATGAACGATATCGTGAAACCCAAAAACTCTTTCTATCCCATACTCGCGTGCGACATCTGACGCATAAGTTAACCCTAGGTGAGCGCGTTCCACGCCCTCGCAAAAACCAAAGCGAGAAGATTCCGGAGTTATTACAATATTCACAGTCGAACTATTATATAACAGTCGGACCGACGTTTACACCTTAAAGTCCAAGTGTAGAGTCAGACGTGTCTTCTTCATTGAACGAGTCTGACGGATCGATAGAGTTTAGCGTTTCGTCAATCTCTTGGATGGTCTCATCCACGGTTTCACCGGTCGCAGGCGGTAACTCTTCTTCTGGAGCAGCCTGAAGTTCCTGTGCCCCTTGGATAGCATTGTCAGCTTCCTGAGCATTTTCATTCGTCGATAGATAGACAAAAACAGCAATACCACTTAACAGAAGCGCTGCAATGACCGTCACAATGATGCCTAATTTCGCATTGTTGTGGTGAGAATGTGCTGCTGGCGCTCCAGGCTTTTGACTTTGAGGGGTGTCAGTCATTGGCTTCTGGTCTACGTCAGGTGAGGTATTTGATGTTTCAGGTATTTTCGCAGATGCCACAGCTGGTGCATCATTCACTGGTGGTGAATCAGACGGCGGTGTGTCTGCATGTTCCTCGATCTTCGCCATTGTAGGTGCTTGATCAGCAGCGGATGATTCTGGCTCTGGTTTCGGCGTATTTTCAGCGACGCCGTTATCCGGTTTAATCGTCGTTGCAGCTGGAGGAGTCGTTGGCGCTGCTGCTCCTGATTCAGGCATCGGTTCTGGAGCGGGTGCCGGCGGCTGCGTTTTCACTTCTATCTTTTCTGCGGCATCTGCTGCTGGCTCTGGCTTTGGTACTCCTTCAGTCTGTGGTTCTGGTTTCGGCCCGTCGTTATTCTCATTCATTTTCCCGCCCCCTTATTGCTCTGTTGGTGAGTTTACATTCGTATCTGTAGCGTTGGCATCAGTTTCGTCATCATTCGTTTCGGTTTCGTCTGAGTTCACTCCCCCAAGCTGTTGCCTTGCCTCTACTAGCGCGGCTTTTACCTCAGTTTGCAGGAACGAGCGCAGCTCTTGCAGCTGCCGCTTTATGCGCGCACGATTTTCACGAATTTCCACTAGCGCGGCTTGGAATGCTTCCGGATCCGCTTCACAGTCAAACTCAGATAAATCTTTCAGTGTCGTAAGATAGTCGTTCATCTCCACTTCTAGAGCGTTCGCATCGTTTTGATAATCAATAACGACCTGCTCAAGTGTGGTTGTAGTGGCACCTGCGCTCTGCAGGCGAATAACGAGGTTTGATAGTTGTGCCCCGATGCGAGTATACGCAGCGACATAGGCATCGACTTTTGCTTGATCACCGTTAAGTAATGCTGCAAGTTTGTTTTGCGCCGCTTTGCACCGATTCGTGATGCGCCTCGCTTGAAACTCTGTAAGTTGTGCCTTACGCTTTTCTTTTATGGCCTCGAGCCGAGCTTCACGGTCTGGCGCACCATCTCCACGAGATGATGATTCCGCCGCGGTTGTCTCGCTTCCAACAGCATCAGGCGGCACAGGAGGCAGTTCTTCTTGAGCCGCTACCGGCAATACCGCGATGGCCGCTAATACGCCGACAATGGCCACAGTGATCCCTATTTTTATGCTTGCTATGCCCATGTCTCTCCCTTTATAGAATTCTTTGCTTATTTTAGCATAAGTACAATAGAGTACTGCTACTGAGCAATGGACAGTTGTTGACCTTGCATGACGACAAGCCCCTCTTTAATCAACGCATCTACAACTTCCTGCAACCTATCATCGGCTGCGATGTCGTTCAAAACCATATTACGCTGGGCGGCACGGAGCACTTCACCGCGGAGCTGACGCCGTGATCCTTCAAATTTAGACTGTTTTTTATGTGCTTTGCTTTTGCTAAGGCTCCCGAGCCCCTGTGACTTTAGGTAGGCGCCATAGTCCATCATCGCCCAATAGAAATCACGTGGATTTTCTCGATCTAGAATCTCCGACAGCTTTTGTTCCAATTGTTTATCGTCAACCTGTTCTTCATTATCAGCAAAAAACTCATGCAACATCACCGTTCGGATATTGGTTTCGATAAAGATATGCGGCTGGTTAAAACTGTACACAAGCACCGCTGCAGCGGTGTTATAGCCGACGCCTTTGAGCCGCGTGAGCGTAGCAATATCCTCGGGGAACGAGGTCATTTCGTTGAGCGCCTTAGCTGCTTCGTGCAGATATTTCGCCCGGCGGTTGTAGCCAAGGCCGCTCCATAGCTCTAACACCTTGGATAAATCGCTTATTGCAAGTTTTTTGCAATTAGGAAATTCGTTTATGAAGGCTTCATACTTTGGAATAACCCGGGGTACCTGCGTTTGCTGCAGCATAATTTCGCTAACAAGAATCTTATACGGATCAAACGACCCATTTGCCTCCGCAATGCGCCATGGCATCTCTCGTCTATGCTGGTCGTAAAATCGCCATAACCTGTCTAAAAACGAATCTTGCATTGACACTTACTATAAAACAAACATATATCTATCGAGTACGGAGTCGCTGTCTCGCGCTTTCAATAAACTTACGCTGTTCTTCACGTTCTACTGGAGTAAACCAGCCAAGCATCATCCTCAACTCTTCCATCCAACCATCACGATCATCTACCTGGCCGTAGTTTCTTAAGCGATCCAAACTTTTTACGCGAGCCTTTAAATCAATATCTGCTCTCTTTCCGCCTAGTATTGATACTAGTTCGCTAAGTCCGTCAATTGCGAGCCCTGTTGGGTTCGTGTCAGGAGTGTACAAGCAATCTCTATAATCTACAGCTAATGTTGCAACGTCCCTTGCGAGCTGCTGTAATTTCTGTTCGGCAATCTTTACTTCGCTTGTTGTATCAAAGGATTGTTCTTGCAAGTGCATAGCGGCATGAGAGGCTTCAATCAAACCCCCTGTAATTGATGCAGTTCGATTTCTTGGCGAGTAACCTTGAGGGACCGAAATATGTCCTCTTTTTCTCACAAAACCTGCATATACGAGTGTGGAGCTATACCCAACAATTCTATCTAAATTGGACTTTTGATGCGCCCTTTCTAAATCTCCGGGCAGTTCTACATGCACTCGAGATCCCGTAGGGTCAGGTTCCAGCGGGATTTCAATAGTCACAGGTGCATTTTGTTCAACAAATTCAGGGGTCAATTCTAGCGCATGAGCAACATCCACTCCCACATCTTTTGATCTTTCAAAAATTTCACCTGTCTTCAAAGCTAACTCTCCTATATCGCAATTATACCTTTAGTCTAAGAGGGTGCAAGCATGAGCACGTTAGTAGAAGTAGCGGGAGCGGTTGCCCACGACATCGATGATTTTCTGCGTTTTACCGTTATCCAGGCGCACGGCGTAGTCAGCTGATTCGCTGCCCGTCGTGATGCGGTACACGGCGTAGTTCTCGTTTATCCATTTTATCGGGACTGATATGCCAGCCTCTGCAAGCACGGATGTTTCGTTCCCTTCGCTATCAGTGAGCAAAATTGTCCCTTTTCCGTCTCGTGATTCAACCCGCAAGGCGCTATCTCCATAGAATTCATAGTCACGCGTGGCATTAACTGCTGGCGCTTGTTCAAGTTCACTTACTTCGCCGCTACCAAGGTGTTGCTCGTACCATTTGCGGTCCTCTGCGCTGAGCAGCAGTGTATTAGTATCACGATAGCCAATTGTCCAGACTTGAGCGTCAACAACCTGCTGTTTATTATCGCCATTTAACTCTATTGAATACAGCTTGGCCTGGCTTCGCGGCACCGCAAAGCTCGATACACTGTAGTAGACCTTGTCACCGATCAGTTCGACATCATTGAAGTAGTTGCTGCTAGCCAGCTCGTTTCGCTCGGTTGTCGCCGCGTTATAGACAAACACTTTGCTTCGCTGCGGGTTGCCTGCGCTGACGCCTTCTACCACGCCAACATATACCAGATTATCGCCCTGCCAACCAATTATCTGTAACTGCTCTGAGCGTGCAACCCGTTTTTCCTCGCCGTTTTCTATCACGAACAGACCATCGAGGATAAACCCGCCACTGTTTTCCTCACCATCCCGCGAGGATATATATGCGATGCGGCTGCCATCATCATTCTGCACAGCAAATGGTATCTCACGCTCTTTTCCGCTGGCTTTTAGCACCAGCTCTTCGTTTTGAGCGTCGAGATCGATGGCGAACAAATCATATTCCCCACTTCTGTTACTGACGAAGGCATGCCGATAGTCTGGTACCATCGCAACATTAGTCAATTCTTGCTCCAGCTGGCTGACAGGAATTGTTTCTGTGCGGTAGCCGTCTGCAGTAATTTCCACCGTTGCTTCTGCTGATAAATCACTGATGATGAGAAGCAGCTCGCCTTCATCATTTACCCGCGCGATATCCTCACCACTTTGCGCTTTGGCATCTACAATGCGTGCATCGTCGGACAGCCATTGCCGCAAGCTGAACCGGTACTGAGCACCCGTGGCAACAATTTCTTGTCGCACACCTGGATTACTCCCAAGTCCGAGCGTGACGCTGCGATCGACCTCAGCGTAGCCAAGCTTATTGATAACAAGTGACGTGTTACCAAGCTTCATGTCGCTAAAGACCGCTTCACCTTCTTCATTGGTGCGAACCTCTTTATCAGCTAGACGCACAGGGATATTTTCGAGAGGCAAGCCGCTCTCTTGATTTGTGACCGTAACAGTTGCGCCAACGCGCATACCAAATAGGTTAAGCGCTGCGTAACGACTTGCTGGGATGGCTGCCAGCGCAACGACTCCGAGAAATAGTGCAACAAACGTCGCATTGCGAAGCTTCGTGTGCGTCCACCAGTATCGAAATCCGCTTTTGATTTTTGCAATTACCGGGTGGCGCAAGGCTTTACGTTCTTTATCTTCAACCTTTGCAGCACTGGCTGCTGCAGCCTGTGCTGCGTGTGGATCTGCGGGCGGCGCTTCTTCGCGCTCAAGTTTTAGTAATTCATCGACTTCTTCGTTCTCGTCTTTGGCTTGTTCTTCTAGATTCTCAGATTTTTCTGTGTTGTCGCTTGGTTCTTCGTCTTCAGCTTCTGATTCGTCAATCACTTCATCTTCAATAGGTTCATCTTCTTCTTTGAGGTCAATTGATTCATCATCGCTGGTTTCAGCGGATTCTTCTGGAGCTTCATCTTCTGTCGATTCATCCGTTTTGTCGCTAGCTTCTGCCTTTTCATCTTCGGCCAGAGCTTCCAGTTCTTTCTCATCAATGTTCAATTCCTCGTCTGAGGTAATTTCAATTTTTTTATCTTTCGCCATACTGCTTATTCTAACAGAACTGGGTTTAAGCTGCTTCAGGAATAACTTCTATGCTCTTGCCGTCAACTAAGACAGTACGACCAAGAATAAATGGAACTCTACCGGCAGACTTCTCGTCTTTAATGTATTTGTCTTGGATTTCACTAACTATCTTATTTTTCTTCCTAATTGCTGCACCTTCAGGATCATTTAGCCTTGCAATTAGTGCCTGTGCTTTTTTGGCTTTATCTGATTTAGGTGTGACGTTAAGAATGCCTAATGCTTCCACCCGCTCTCTTTGTCTTTTTGCAACACCTTCTACGGTAAAGAGTCCCGTAGCCGCAAGCATTAACGCTTCATCTAAGAAGTTTGGATAACTTTTCTCTGCAGGCATGCCAAAGTATCGCTGTACGCTAGCTTCTACGGTAATAATGTAATCAATCATCTCAGGGTCTAATTGATAGAGCCCTTGCCCTATTGCGCGAAACCATCTGCCGTGTCTAAGTTCTTGACCACCTACTTTTTTATGAACCTTTTGACCTATCGGGTCAGACACCATCGCGAGGGCATCATGTGCATCAAACGTATCGAACTCTTGGGGGTCAGTAAATGCATTAACCGCAACCAGAGATTCAGTGTCTACGTCAATGCCATTCACATTAAGATCGGTCCGATTGATATGGGATTGACGTGAAGGTATGCCTCCCGATATATCTCCCCAATAGCCAATAGTCTGTCCGTGCGGGAACTCCTCGCTTGACCAGCGGAAAAGCCCTTCACTATAAACATCAGGAAAGGGCGCATAGAGCCTTCTTTGTTCGCCATGGTAGTGAATAATCCCATCTTCTGTGCCGCGGTTCATCAGTCCACCACGCTGCAAGACCGGCTCTGCGTCAACACTCCGCTCGCCAAACCAGCCTATATGAGTAACGTAGGAGGTTCTAACTTTATCTACAAGCTCCGGTGTAATTCTATCTTCGTGAGGCAAGTCTGCAGCGGTATACAGAACTTCAACTGGATCAAGCACACCGACGGTATTATCTGGAGACTCAAGTAGCCGCGCCCCGGGCCTCGTAGTCATATGTTTATCGAACGCAGCCTCAGCAACAGGCACAAGTTCGTGGGCAATCCTTGCTTCAAGTTCTGGATTATGTTCATAGAGTCTCTTTGGCATGTACAGCTCCTTACTGAATACTATAACAGTTGCTGCTAATCCCTCTCTTTACAAATCATGCGCGACGCGCATCACAATTTGGATATAAGTCTCGACTTGATCGCGATCTAACGGTGTGAGCCACTCTCTCAAGGCTTGCCGCACGGCTGGCTCGGTCGTCTTGACCACCTCTTTGCCTTTCGCAGTTAACGACAGTTTATGTACGCGTTTATCTTTTGCCTTCTCTGTATTATTCAATAAGCCTTTCGTAGACAGCTGATCCGCTAGCTTGGAAACGTATGGCTTGCTCACATTCAGCTGCACCGCTAACTCACTGTGGCTAAGCCCTCCTGAGCTACATTGCTGCAAAGCACCAAGCGCTAACCACTCCATTAACGTCACATCATGTGGCTGAAGCGCAGCAGCCATAATATCCTTTGTCAGTCGATAGGCTTTGATCTTCGCCAGCATGACGCTATATGCAGTATGTTCCATAGACGCTTCCTATTATATTCAAAATCGAGGAAGCGGCACTATTCTTTTTGAGTGCCGCTCTGCTCGTCCCTGAATTGATCTGTTTAGAACATGTCTGGGTACTGAGCTTCAATGCCGCCTGCTAATGCATCAGCGATATCTTTCACCTGGTCGGCTGCTGCCGTCAGGGCAATGTATGTTCCTTCTAGATCACCCGAGTCGAGCGTATCTATGACCGCGAGAACTTTGTTCCTGTGATCAAGAAGCAGTGGCATCACGGCCTCTTTCGGCAGGTTTGGATTGGCGTTAGCAAAGAAGTTACTTGCTGCCTGACCGTAGCCGGCGAGGTCCTCTTTCGCCTGATCCATTGCCTGCTGATCATCATCACGCGCTCCTATCGTATAGTTTGCAAAGAACGTGATGTGCTGACGCCACAGATCAAGAAACTGACTTTCAGCGTCATCGCCGTAGACTGAACCAACGAGTGCGGCTACTTCTTTGGAATTTTCATCCAATGCGGCCTCTGCGGCCTCAAAATCTGGTGCCTCCAGATACGCGTTTCGCAGTGCAACGCCTGACAGATTGACGTGCTCCTGAAGTGCATTATTTAATCCGACGCGTAAACCAGCTGCTGCTGAATCAACGCCCGAGTTCTCACTCGAACCGCTATCCGATTGCTGCGAGGTATTTGTATTCATGTCGTCATCGCTACCAGAATCTCCGATAACATAGCCGACCCCACCACCCACTAGTAGTGCAACAACAGCAGTGATAAGTGCTGTCATGCCTGCGTGTGATTTTTCCATTGTATTACTCCTTAATTTATTTATTGAGTAGGTACATATTGACGGATTATACCCTTCTTGGCTGTTAACATTCTTACAATTAGTTAACCTGGTTAACTAATTTAAACTCTTTCTCTCTCGTTTATTTCCGCAATTGTTTTAACAGTTTTTTGGTGAAGATTTTTACAGTGAAGTATTCACTTAATCGTCATGATGATAGTGTTCTCAAAAACAATAATATGACAGGAGTTATATGAAGAAAGAAGCAGGAGTAGCAGCTGGTGTTATCATCGCTGTTCTCGTTCTTATCGGGGCTGGAATCGGCCTATACTTTATAGCAACTAATGATGACGATGAGGCAATGGAGCCAGAGACATCGCAGCAAGAAGTGTCTGAGCCGACACAAGAGGCTGAAGAAGAAACCGGCAGTAACATAGTCGAAACAGCGCAAGCAACACCAAGCCTAAGTACCCTTGTCACTGCGGTTGTAGAAGCTGATCTAGCAGAGACGCTATCAGGCGATGGTCCGTTCACTGTACTTGCACCAGATAATGATGCGTTTGCAGCAGCTATCGAAGAGCTCGACACGACTGCAGAAGAGCTGCTCGCACGTGAAGACCTCGCAGATATCCTCACCTACCACGTTATTGCAGGTAACGTGATGAGCTCAGACCTGGAAGATGGCGCGACCGTTGCGACGGTTCAGGGTGACACATTGACCGTCGAAATCACTGAAGAAGGTGTGTTCTTCGTCGACCAGAATGACCGCAGAGCTATGGTGATGACAGCTGATATTGAGACCAGCAATGGTACCGTGCACATCATCGATAACGTCCTCTTGCCAGGCGACGGCAGCGGCGCGTAATACTAACCGCCGCCACGCACAAATCACCCCTTCTGCGAGGAGGGGTGAATTTATTTTGTATTAAAAAGCCGACCCTTAGTTGGGTCGGCTTTGTTGAACTAGCTAGCTTCAAGCTAGGCTAGCGCACTCTTTGCACAATGACTTTCCGCCAGTGCCAGCACGCAGGTTTTCACGCTCAATATTGTTGCCTGTATTGCAATCAGTATTGTTGTGGTAAACCCACTGCTTGATAGAGTGCCAAGGTGAGCGTCTACCCATGACTTGACCCCATTTAAATACTCTTACCAAGAGTTTAACGGAGAGTCGACCTACTCTCTCGTGAAGCATTACTATTAATGGCTTCATGGGGTGACATACCGGATTCGAACCGGTGACCTTCTGGGATCCAGCCAGACGCTCTAACCAACTAAGCTAATGTCACCATATATTGGGAAATAAAATAGACCCAATGGAGCGGTTATGAAAGGGCAACTACAAAGGTTTGTTGTTTACACGCCTGGAGAGCGTGGACAATAAGCCCTTTGCATACCCGCACCATCGAGTCTATGACTCAAACACCTGATACTCCTTTGTAGTTTTTGTCTCTGCTTTTAAAGTACTTCCCCAGTGCCCTTATTATATTGAAAAAAATGAAATATTGTCAAATGCTGCGTAAAAGTAAAAAGCCTCCACAGATGTGAAGGCGTTTTACTTGGATCCCAGAAGGGTTTTAAGCCGTAAAAACGGCTATTGCTATCCCTCACCAATAGAGAAATAATAATAGCAGTTCTTTTGCTTGTCGTCAATATTATTTTAAAGTGCTCGTGTTTTTGTTTTTGTTAAAAAAATCCGAACCTAAATCCGGATGACCTACTTACCGACTGGTTACGTTTGGCATTGAACAGTACCCTTTTATTGATTTCATTATACATGACTGTCAACTATTTATGACAAAGTATGTGTAGAGCTAGTTATCCACTACTCTTATGCTTAATTCATCGAGTAGTTTTTCTTCGACTCGACTTGGGGAGCCGGTCATGACGTCGACACCTGAGCCGTTTTTCGGAAAAGCGATGACTTCGCGAATGTTATCTTCGCTCATCAGCTCCATAAACATGCGGTCGATACCGAACGCGCAACCTGCATGCGGCGGTGCACCATATTTGAATGCACCGATCATGGCGCCAAACTTTTCGTTCACGTAAGCTTCGTCGTAGCCGAGCACACTAAAGGCCTTGTACATGACTTCTGGGCGGTGGTTTCGGACGCTACCCGAGCAAATTTCGTAGCCGTTCATCACCATGTCGTACTGATCCGCGACAATGTTTTCTTTGTCTTCTCTATCAAACGCTTCTGCGCCGCCTTTTGGCATTGAGAATGGGTTGTGACCAAAGTCAAGCTTGCCATCTTCTTCTTCGTAAAAAGGAAAGTCGACAATCCAGGCCAGTGCAACAACCTCAGGATCTTTGAGCTCAAGCACGTCACCAAAATGACTACGCAAATCACCAAGCACTTTGTTGACGACTTTTCGCTCGTCGCTGCCAAAGAAAATCGTATCACCGTCTTTCGCCGCTGTTTTTTCGAGGATTTTTGCGAGGTCTTCATCACTGAAAAACTTTGCAATCGCCCCGCCGGCTTTACCGCCTTCTACTGTCATATATGGCAGACCACCGGCGCCGGATTTTTTGGCGCGTTCGGTGAGTTTATCAATTTCTGAGCGGCTAAATGATTTACTTACGGCAATTGCTTTTACAGCGCCTCCCTTTTCTATCGCGCCGGAAAACACCCCAAAACCGCAGTTTTTTAGCTCATCAGTAAGGTCGACGAGCTCCATCTCGTAGCGTAGATCTGGTTTGTCAGATCCAAAACGATCCATTGCTTCTTCGTACGGAATGCGTGGCACGTCGTCGAACAACAATTTCTTGCCAGCAAAATCGGTCACGAGTGACTTTATGAGTGGCTCTGTCATTGAGCGAACGATTTCACCATCCTCAACAAACGACATTTCTAAGTCGAGCTGGTAGAACTCGCCATACAAACGATCGGCCCGAGGATCCTCGTCGCGGAAACACGTCGCCATCTGGTAATACCGTGGTACACCGCCAACCATCAACAGTTGCTTAAATTGCTGCGGTGCTTGCGGCAGCGCGTAAAACTGACCTGGGTGCAACCGTGAAGGCACCAGGAAGTCACGCGCTCCTTCTGGAGACGAGTTCGCCAAAATTGGTGTCGTCACTTCGGTAAATTCATTTTCTTCCATGAATGCGCGCATCATCGAAAAGTATTCGGCACGCTTTTTCAGCATGTGCTGCATCTTATCGCGCCTAAGATCGAGATAGCGATATTTCAGGCGATGTTCCTCTGATATGTTTTGATCTGAGTTCACCTGTATCGGCAAAGCTTCTGATGTGTTGAGCACGCGAATTGACTCGACCATAATTTCGACATCACCAGTCGGAATGTTTGGATTTTTAAGCTCTGCTGCTCGCTCAGCGACACTGCCGGTCGCCTCAATGACATACTCATCACGCAATCCTTCTGCCAGCGTGAAGCTGTCAGAATCAGCATCAATCGTGAGCTGCACAATTCCTTTATGATCACGCAGATCAATAAAAATCAGGCCGCCATGATCGCGGCGTGAGTTCACCCACCCTTGCACGAGTACTTTTTCGCCTTTTTGTTTTGTCGTTTCAATAGATACTGTTCGTTTCATTGTAATCCCCATAGGAGTTATTTGACGTTGCTCTGATGTCGCCCAATAGCACTCTAGCCCGAGCAGCTAGCGCTGTGGGCGTCGATTCATATCAGATAGGTCAACGTGTCTCATCAGGGGTGATTATAGCAGCTACTTCTCTGCTTGAACAGCGGGCTGCGCTGATTTCTGTGACGCTCGGATGCCAGAGTGTTGTTGATGCTCCTCGTCAGCAAGACTTTTGGCGACTTTGCGCAAGTCGTCATGCTCATCAAACTCATCGACAATCTCTTTGCCAATGATTTCTTCTAGCACGTCTTCGATGGTCAACACGCCGACAAATTCTTCAAAATTGTTGACCACTACGAACAAATGATGGCGAAGTTTCAGAAACGCTCTGAGCGCATGATCAAGTGACTGCTCTTCGTGGACGTAACGAACGTCTTTCTGCATGAGATCCTTTACTGTCTTACTTCCCTGCTCGCCGATGAGATCGTGCAAGTAGAGTGTACCGACAAAATTATCATGCTTCTTGTCGGCAACGACCGGGAAGCGCGAGTGGCCTGATTTGTGCAATTCGTCCATAAGCAATGGGCCAACTTTGTCACCTTGCTCGACCAACGTAACGACCTTACGCGGTGTCATGACATCGCGAATTTTCTTATCGCCAAATTCAAGCACCTTGCGGATCATACGCGCCTCATCGGCAGCAATATCGCTGTTTTTTGACAATTCCTGGCCGTCAAACATTCGCTGCAGCTCTTCTTTGCTGTATATCACTTGCTGTTCGTTGCCAATCCACGCGCTAAATAAATGGCCGAGGCCGCGCGTCACAGGGCCCGTAAAGCGCATCAGCCTTGTCAGAACTGGGTGGAGCTTGGCTGCGGTCCAAATCACATTTTTCTTGATGTAGACCATCGGTAAGAGCTCGCCAAACAGCAAGATCACGATAGTCGAAAGCAACACCGCCAGAGCACCAGTGATACGTGAATTGACCAATACGACAATGGTGGTGTTTGCCAAAACGTTCACGATGAGAAGGCTCGACATCAACTCAAAACGCTGCGCATGCATGCTGAACACAAGCTTCGCGTTTTTGTCGCCAAACTGCGCTTTGCGCTTTAAATGATAACGATTTAATGAGAATATGCCGCTGCTGATCCCAGCACAAAGAGCCGATATACCCACAGCGCAGATAAGAACCAGAGCGTAAGCAAGATCATTCATGTGACCATTGTCGCGCATATGTAGCGCTAGGTGCAAGTAGGCATGAGATAGTAAACTATAGTTATAGAAGCTAAATAGAGGTTGGTATGAAGCAAATCATTATTATTTCATTATTAGTTATCGGTATTATTGGCGGCGCCGTACTGCTGGGTGGCGGTGAAGACACCGCGGAAGGAACAGCATCAAACCATTTTTATGGACAGGAAACTGCTGAGGTGGTTATCACTGAGTTCGGTGATTTTGAATGTCCAGCATGTGCACAGTTCTACACTGTTTTCTCTCAGGTAAAAGAAGCTTACCAAGACGAAGTACGATTCGAATACAAGCACTTCCCACTCGTGCAAATCCATCCAAACGCAATTGCTGCTCACCGCGCCGCAGAGGCGGCAGGCAACCAAGGCAAATTCTGGGAAATGCATGATTTGCTGTATGAACGACAAAATGCCTGGCGCTCAACCGGCACGGCAAGCAACAATCCAGCAGAAATTTTTGAGGGCTACGCCGAAGAACTCCAGCTCGACCTTGAACAGTACCGCACCGATGTCCGCGCGAGCGAAACGATTAGCACAGTCAATGCCGACATTGCTGAAGGAAGAAATATAGGTGTCGAGAGCACACCAACCTTCCTGCTGAATGGTGAAATTATCTCTGATATAAACCAGCTTGCGACAGTCGAAGGCTTCAGCAGCTTTATCGATGATGCACTAGCTGAAGCCAACGGTTCTGCTGGAAATGAAAACGCCGCCCCGGATGAAACCGAAGGCGACGAAGCCGTGACAAAGCCTGAAGACCAAGAAGCTGATTCAGCTAACTAATAGGTCATAAATTCTCGCCAAGACTCCCGCTTGACGGTTACTTTGATGCGTTTTGTTTTGCTGCGCGGCGCAGATATTTTTATTGGCATGATGCCACCCCGTTACCCGACGGCACGCAAAATTTTCGCTACTTTGCGTACTTCGATTTTTGTTTAGGTTGTTTTTATCTTTTCGCTCGCAAGTCTCTCAATATAAGACTTCAAAAAGTACTTTTAGAATACCCCGAATCAATTTTCCCGTCAACACTTCTTATGCTAAAATTTAGATAATTTCACAACACAAACATTACAAGGGCATATGGAACACAATTTATTCCTCGAACTCAGCAGTATTGTCGCCATAGGGACAGGTGTGGCACTGCTTATGCGCTTGCTGCGACAGCCACTCATTATTGGGCACATCATTACCGGACTGCTCGTGGGACCAACTGTTTTCAATCTTGTAACTGAGAGTGAAACACTGACTGTTTTTTCTGAAATGGGCATTGCTCTGCTGCTATTCCTGGTTGGTCTGGGGCTCAATCCACGTGTGATAAAAGAAGTCGGTAAAGTCGCAATCTTAACCGGCGTGGGTCAGGTCGCGTTCACCACCGGAATTGGCTACTTATTAGTGTCCTCACTGACCGACCTGTCAATTACCGCTACGCTTTATGTCGCGATCGGACTCGCCTTCTCCAGTACAATTATTATCCTCAAGCTTCTCAGCGACAAGAAAGAACAGACAAGGCTGCACGGAAAGATCGCGACCGGTTTCTTGCTCGTACAAGACATCCTGGCCACCTTCGCTCTGTTATTCGTCAGCGCAAATTCAACTGGCGGGCTAAGCGGCAGCGACTTGCTTGACCTTGCGTTGAAAGGCGCAGTGCTTGTGAGTGGACTCTACCTGTTTACTTCGGTTATCTTGCCAAGGCTCAACAAACTCATTTCTGGCTCACAAGAGATGTTATTCCTCTTCGCCATCTCGTGGGGGCTTGGCGTTGGTGCCATCTTCTCGGAATTTGGTTTCTCGCTAGAAGTTGGCGCACTGGCCGCTGGTATTGCTCTAGCGCAATTCCCGTATGCTCAAGAGGCTGCTTCTCGGCTGAAGCCACTGCGTGATTTCTTCATCGTTCTGTTCTTTGTTGTACTCGGCAGTGAACTCGACCTCAGTAATATTGCCGCTGTTTTGCCAGCAGCGCTGGTTCTCTCTAGCTTTGTATTGATTGGCAACCCGCTAATTGTTATGACGATCATGGGCTCGCTTGGCTATACGAAAAAGACTAGCTTCAAGACGTCACTCGCTGTCGCGCAAATCAGTGAATTCTCGCTGGTGCTACTCCTGCTCGCCCAGAAATCCGGTCAGATTGATTCGGAAACACTGTCACTCATGACAGTTGTCGGCCTAGTCACTATCGCGGTCAGTTCGTACGTCATTTTGTACGATGAAAAACTGTATCCGAAATTCGAGAAATACTTATCAGTGTTTGAACGCAAGAAAACAAAGTCTGAAAAGCGCCCACGCGGAAATGAAATGCTCCTCTTCGGCTATAAAAAAGGTGGCCTTGAGTTTATCAAAGTGTTCAAAAAACTTGGCAAACAATTCTCAGTTGTTGATTACGATCCAGAAGTTATCGAGTCGCTAGAAAAGCACGGCGTGCACTATCTCTACGGTGACATGACCGATCTTGAGCTACTGGAAGAAGCAGGTTTGGCCGATGTGAAGCTCGTCGTGTCAGTCGTGACTGACTTTGAAACCAACAAATTCTTGCTGCGAACACTTGATCAGCAGAATCCAAACTGCGTTATGATTTGCCACGCAGACGGCATCACCGAAGCAGCCGAGCTATACGAACTGGGTGCTGGCTACGTCATGTTGCCTCACTACATTGGTTCAGAGAAAATTGGCGCGTTCATAAAGAAAAGCGGCTTTTCTAAAACAGAGTTCCGCAAATTCCGTAATAAACACCTTGCCTATTTGCAGACTCACTTCTCAGAAGAAGAAACCAACGAACTGTAATCGAACACGTTAGCTCTTATAAAGCTCGTTCTCGTCGATGTAATCCGCCACAGGTTGTGGCAGCCAGAGTGCTTTATCGTGAATTTGCGCGCGAACGTCTGTGGAGGCGTGATGCGGCAGCGTGTTTGGGATAATCGCCACCGCAACACCAAGTGAACGGGCGTGGGTGGATATTTGCTGCTCTGTCAGCATGCTCCGTTCAGCGACAACGATGTAGTTCGGCGGTGTGATAATTGTCTCTAAACCGGGCCAGCTATCAGGAGACATGTGCAGAAACGTGTCTGCTCCCATAATGAAGTAGAGCTCACTGGCTTCGAACGCTACTCGCAGTTCAGGCAGCGTATGCTCGATTGTAAACTGGTCGTGATTTGACGTAAAAAGTTCTAGACCCTCTTTGTCCTCAACCGCGCGTTTCACCATCGTCTCCCGTTGCGTGACGGAAGCTTCAGGTTGTTTGTCGCCCCACGGACGCTTCTCAACCATAAACTGTACACTGCTCAGTTCCAACAAGTCTTTTGCAGTGATGGCAAGCTCAATATGCCCATCGTGAACGGGGTCAAACGTCCCCGCATAAATCCCTACTCGCTCCATACAAACAGTATAGCGCTCTCCTATTGTTCGAGTGGCATGCCTTCGCAACACTTTGTCTTGTAGTGACACTGAGGACATTCATAATGCCCATGGACTGGATACAGAGGATAGTAGTCACACATTTCACAAAAATATTCCTCTGAGCAGGTTTTCGAGCGAGGCTGGTTATCGCTAGTCATGTGCGTGTTACCTCAACTTTACACGACGGACAGGCGATGGTTGTATCCGTTAGAACCGCATCGACAGTGGCTTTGCAAAACGGACATGTGACGCAACGCATAAAGTCTTTCTCTTCCACGACAACGTCGGTTACATCACACAAACCGTTGCATTCCGCTTGTTGCTCCAGATACTCTTCAGCTGTCATGCAGCATCCTTTCTAAATAATCTCTCAGCGAAACTCATAGTCCCGTCCTCGTTTCCAGTATCTTCACCACAAGAGATATCTTCTTTGCACTTCTTACATTTTTTTGTAAGTGGCTGGAAATCTTTTCTAGTGTTCCAATGCCCTTTACTGCATTTAAATTTTAACGGCCCTTTTCCATCTCTACCTTCAGGAATAGTGTTTTCAGTTCCGTCAGCATTGCCGCCAAAAATATCCTGCATGCGAGGAATAGGGCCGTCAAAGGTCTCATTATTATCCGCTACCGAACTCGCAGCGCAGCCCCCATATGACCGTCGCTCTTTTGCACCAGACTGTATGCTCATTGCGAGTTCGTAGTGGAGTTGTTGTGGATCAAAAGTCTGCATGTGATGAGCGGAATAAGCTACCGGCTGAGTCAGCTGTAGTGCTGTCATCTGGTTCCTCTTGAACAGGCCTTTTAGCTCTTCACGCATCCGCTCAATTGTTGCATAGCGCAACATTCTGTTCATTAAGCGTCCGTCCTGATCAGTAAACGAGTGTTTATTTGCTAGTTTAAATAACTTATTTCGATCATCTTCAGCCACATCAACCGCTTGAGAATAAATCGCCAGCGCTAGTTCTCGAAGCTGTGGCTGATTTCGGCCAGTTTGTATTGCCAAAGATAATGGCGCCCCGTAAGTCTCGAAATACCTTTGCAGAATTTGCATACTGTCTCTTCTATTCATGAATTCAGTAACGGAATAGTCCTGCTGTTCATTACCAACTAGCTGTTTATGACGATTGCGAATCTTAGCATTTATTGCTTTGACTTCCTCATTGGTTGCAAAGCTACGGTGCATATAACGACTCCACAGATTTTCATCTGTATCGACAGGAATTTCTGTATCAAGCTCTTCACGATATATTTGTGAGATTGCTTTTTTAGAACTATTTTTTATTGCAATTGTCCATGTTAATAGTCTTCCGTCATTCGTTTTTAGGTACACTTGCTCGACAGCCAGCCCAAGTCGCAGTCCCATATCTGTCCAGCGCTTTTTGTTTTCTCCTGTCAACTGTTTCTTTGGATCCATGCTAACTAATCGCAGCATTTCACCAGGCTGAAGATCATCAACCGCTTCAGCAACTAGTACATCTCCTGCGTCGCGCACTGCGAGCGGCTCAAGCTCTGAATCTTTTGTCGCGGCTTCAGCCGAAGCTTTCGCTCCCGAACCAACCAAATCGGTCATGAATTGACCATTTGAAGCGACCACGCGACCATCGACAAGCCGATGCTCGGATGGCGAATCAAAATAAAGCTTATCGCCAATCTCTTCATCAGTAATAAGTCCTTCTTCGACTGATGTTCTGTAATCATGAAAAGCGTTCTCACCTTCCGGTGTTTGCAACGGTCTCTCAATAGTCTGTTCAAGCATAAGCTGACCTAAATATCGATAGGCGGCCAGTGACTCTGCATACATTTCTCTTTTTGCTCGTAGTTGTGGCTCTTGCTCGAGAACGGCTGCTGCGGCCATAAAAATACCCTCTTTCTCCGTCAGCGGGTAGAAAGAGGGCTTGAGTGATTCAATACTTCTTTTCCTGCTCGGGAGACCGCTATTTCAGTTAGCGGGTGAACCAGCTCGGACTTTTACCGTTGCGGCACAGCGCAGGAATTACACCTGACTTCCGGTTCGTTTTTGTTTATTAACACTCTACGTTTGTAGACTGCTAGTAGCATAGCACGAGCTTTATACGCTAGATATAGTATTTTTTACCTACACAAACTTGATAAAATATCGAGTATGCTCGCGAGACACAACCCTGAAGTTGAAATCTTGGAAAGCTTGCATGCGAATGCATCAAAACACGCAAATGCCTCAGATGGACTTTTTGTAGTCGATGAATTTGAGCCGAAAAGTATTCCAAGTTATATGAGACTTGGTGTTTCTTCAAGACACTACGAAAACATGCGTGCTATTGGTCATAGGCTACCTGCTAAACAGCTTGGCAGCATAGCTCCTTTTGTAGACCGACGAATTACAAACCTTGTAGCTGAGGACTATGAAATCACTGATCCTGAGCACCAAATAGCGCTCTCGACAGCTGGCGAACTTCTGTCTAACGGTTACAACGTGGCCTTGGGTCAAAGTCATGGCAGCGGAGAACCTACTGATATTGCGTTCGATTTGGGAGTAAAGTCAATTCATCTCGAGCGAGCTGGGATAGAGCACAAGACTGCGATAATTCTGAGCAAGGGCTTCGACTTTTTGAAAATTAATACTGCTAACTTCACCATCGATCAAGGCGTGCTTCGAACAATCCTAAAGGGCTTAGGAATGAAAGTGGATCATAATGGTCTTATACCGCTCCGCTCTTTTATCGGCGTAGTGGCTGATGCATCTTATTTTGTTATTCCAGGCACCGAATCTTTTCGAGCAATACGAGAAAGACAAGCTGCTAAAATTAGAAACTTCAACGACGCAGTTGTTGAACTAATTCAGCAAGACTTAACACAAAAAGATGATAGAGATACTCGCGCAACTCTATTGTCTTTAGCACTAACAGGAACAACGGCAAAACCAATAGACGCCGCTGCGCTAAAAGAGGCAGAGCGACAGCTAGCTGGCGCCTATGAGTTCTTCCCTCCAATCGACACTATTCCAGATGGTACCGAAGTTTACGCTATAGGAAGAATCAACCATCGCGTAACTGAGTACCTTAAACATTGTTTCACATTTGCAAGTGGTATTGTTCTCGATGAAGACCCAGGCATGACAAGGCATGACATTAGACCAAAATTTATTGTTGTAAAAGACGCAGATGATGTCAGAAAAATAGGTGCTCAGCTCACCGAAAGCCTTGACATATTGATGCCAGGAATAACCTTTGTTCAAGACATCAAACAAAATATTACTACTCCTCAGCAAAATGCTTCTTCATAGGAGAAACTTTACTCTTCTGTAGTTTTTCAGGTAGTTCCTGTCTAGTTCACTTTCTATGGATTTTTAGAGCAGGAAGAGGATGACGGCTAGCGCGAGCAAGAAACGATAGTACGCAAAGTATTTCAGGCCGTAGCGTTCAATCACGCCCAACAATATCTTGATAGCGAGTAGCCCACTGAGAAAGCTGACAATGATACCGGCGATAAGTGCTCCGTTTTCGACTCTCGTTTCGCCGTTGTTGGAGACGACTACGCCAAGTGCTGAGCCAGCAATAATCGGAATTGCTAGCAAGAATGAGAACCGAGCAGCCTGACGCCTAGAAAACCCAGAAAACAGGCCTGCAACGATAGTAATACCTGAGCGCGAGACGCCAGGAATAAGCGCGATCGCTTGCGCCAAACCCACCGTCAACGTATTTTTACGCGTAAAAGGGATATCTTTACGTGTTGCTATCTGATCGGCTACCAACATCAAAGCACCGACAATACTAAGAGATGCCGCGACAACTATGGGTGACCGTAGCCATTCATCGATAACGCCACCGAGCAACAGACCAGCAACAGCTGCAGGCAGTGTGGCAATCACAATCAAACGAGCAAGTCGACCATCAGCGTTACGTGAAAAGAAGCTGCGAGCTAAACGAAAAATATCCTTCCGAAAGTACACGACTAATGCAAACAGCGTCCCAACATGTAGCATCACATCAAAGAGCAGATTATCTCCCGTTTGTAATGCTTCGCCTGCCAGCAGTAAATGCCCCGAGCTCGAGACCGGAATAAATTCGGTTAGTCCTTGGATCAAGCCAAGAATAATTGCTTCAATAACCGTCATGCTTATCAGTATACGCGTTTAACGATTCTTCAGAAATTCTACTGCTCGCTGGGTGCCCTCAGGCTGCGTATGCCACGGCCGAAGTATCCGCCAGTCTGGCCAGCGATGTTTCAGCTCAGGATACGTTTTTGTCGTCAGATTATCGCCAATAACCTCGCGCCAAATCTCACTCGTCTGCTCAAAACTCAGCCATGGAAAATCTGGCTCTGTCATCGCCGCCCCACCACCGAACTTTACTGTCTTATCCCTTTCTCCGTGCATTAAGAGCAGCCGCACATCGCTTGACGTTGGTGATAGCTGTTTGCCGTTTTGCAGACCAGCACTTGAACCACTTGCAACACCGCCATCAAACGCATCAGGCTCTTCTGCGAGCAAGCGTTGTACCATCATACCTCCGTTTGAAAATCCAACAAGATACACCGGTACACCGTCGTATTCGATCTTAAAATCACGTGCAATTTTCGAAATAAATGCCACATCATCTCTGCCTTGCGCCCAACCACTCCCGCAGCAGAAGCCAGCATTCCAGCCACTGCGCTGGTTTATTTTAGGCTTCGCAGCTTTTGGATAAATAACGAGATCACGATCACCAACCACATTATGCAAGCTGGTGTAATACCCAAATCGACGTGGGCTATCGGTAAAACCATGTAACCCAATAAACAGCGCTTCCGGCGGATTTGCAGCATCGGCGGCGTTAACATAAAACTGGCGCTGCTCACCGTTGACATCAATCGTAATTGGAGATGCAAAAACAAGCTTACGGTCGCGGTGGCTAAGGCCAAACTGCCAGACAAGCAAACCAAGCAACAGAATTACTAAAACGGCAATAAGCAAATATTTCATTCGCACGTAGTATACGCTAGCCTTTATGTATTTCCTCGCTCAATGTTGGTGCGTCTTCAATTTGTAGCTGGTCTTCATTGTGACGAAGAACTCGCCCACGTGAACCGCTGGTTGTATAATTCCCACCGATAAGCGGCTCGACAAACTCGATAAAGCGTTCACCCTGCTCTTTGTCTACCTTCATGACGGTTAATGGCGTTTCGGAGTGGGCGAGCGTCATCGTCTGCGTGACAATATGAGGATTATAAACAAGCGCCGCCACATCAGGATACCGAAACTCGACAACTTTTGACGTGATGAAGCGTTGGTCGGCAAATATTATACGCTGATTGGTCGCAGCCAATACACCATCGCTGTCCTGATGGAAACATTTCATCAGTCGCAATACGACCTCACCTTCATGTAAAACACTGCGTAATTTATCAACATCCTCTGAAGTTAATAAGTGTTTTAACTCATCATCTTCGTGAAAGTCTTTCGGTATATTAAAAGTTGGTTGATTCGTCATACTGCCTGGCTATCGTTTCTTACGAACTACTGTCGTCTCAGTTGGAGCGAACAAATCAATTAGGTAATAGGCCAACAATCCAATAAGTACGTAGACAAGTAGCGCGAAGAGCGTTGTAAACTCGATCACCGCCCCATCAAGGTTAGCTGGTGTAAAAATACCCCGAAATGGCGCAATAATTTCACCAGATGTTTCGTAAATCCAATTCACGAAACCATTATCTGGATTAGCGCTGAATAATTTTAATAGGAAACGAAGTCCTAGTAGCGTACCGACAACGGCCAAAACAAGGTTGACCAACCCTGCAGCTACTCGCGCTAGTGTATCTCTCATATTAATTCTCCTTCGTTTTTACTTGGTTTAAGACCACCCCGCCGAGTTTTTTCTTCTCTTTCGTCTCTCTTTTCAGTTCTGCTCGCTCCCGTTTTAGCCTAGCTAGCCGCTTACGCATGCGGTTTTTTTCCCGCGACTCTTGCAACATTCTCTTGATACGTTCCAAGACGACCCGAGCAAACCTCTCTCTCGTTCTTGCTTCTGGAGAAGCATCATTACCTAGAATGAGATTCCGCTCTCTGAGATCATCATCAGACTCGTCTTTTTCAAGTGTATAGGCTGGTTTAAGTTTTTCTGCCATGAATATATGATCGCATCATCTTGCCATTGTCGCTGTAAGATTTATGACACCACCAAACCCGAGACACTTGAAGGTCACTGGTTAACAAGTAGCTCTGCTGCGAAACCTTAACGGTGTAGAGAAATTTTTGTACTTCTCGTTTTCGCGAGTAGAAAAGCAGTTGCTGCAATGATCGCGAGACCGATGACCGGTGCAGACACTGCACTCGATCCTGTCTCTGACAATGTATCTGAATCACCGAGCACTGACCCACCGCCAAGCCCATCATTCGTTGTACTCACACCAAGAACACTGCCCTGGTCGTCATCACTATCATTATCCCTCGTTGTGCTTGCACCAAGTGTAGCGCCTTCTTCGGCGTTATCAATTGTAACTGCTATAACATGGACCGATGTTGTTCCGCCAGTGAATGGATCTGATGTATCGCGCAAGCCTGAAGCATCACGAGCTGCAAGTCGAATTTGATAGTCTCCATCCGGATACGCAGTCGTGTCCCAGTCTTCACAGAGCAGTCCAACGACGTCAACAGACGTTGCAACGGTTCCCGAGATAGGAGTCGTGCACCAATTTACATCGTTCAATCTATCACCAGTATGGGTACCTCCATCGCTAAGATCTGTTGTTGAAGGATATAGCGACAAATTGTAATGCAATAGCTCTACGTCGTCAGTAACACTACCTTCTATGTCGACTGCTCCACTCAGCACCGCGCTATCTGCTGGTGAAGTGATATCAACAATAGGTGGTTCCATATCGAGAATAAGTTCGCATTGTTCTGATATTTCACTCTCATTGCCTGCTTTATCGACAGCAATTACCGTGTAGTAGTACGGATTATTCCCAGGCGTCATATTTGCGTTATAGAACTCGGTTCCAGCTGAAACCTGTCGATGTTTCTCGTTGAACTTCGTGCCAAACCAATAGTAATCAATGTTTGGATCAGTGCTTGCATCCCATACTATTCTTATTTGTGGTGAGTCAGTGTAACCATTGCAGCCAATTTCTGGTGAGCTTGCGCTGTGACCTCCAAGGATTGATAGTCCAAGCACTTGACCAGGGTCTGTGTTGTCTACAATAAATTCACGGGTTTCACGGGTACCAAATAAATCATCGACAGGATTTATCACAAAGCAATGCATTCCATCGTTTAATTGGAGTGTATCGAGGGTTGCAGAAAAACTAGCGCCATCCCATGTGTATGAGTTGCTAAACCCATCTACATTGCCAAACACTGTATTGGTGTTTGCAGCACAGGTGCCTTCACGTACGGCCCATTGCACATTGTCCTCATTTACTGAATCGTGATCGTTATATTCAGCAGTTAAGGCAACAGAACTTCCAGCCACAACTTCATTTTCAGCCGGAGCAGTAATCTCGAGCCGTTCTTTAAGCATATAGGCTCTATCATCTGTGTAATTGTTATTATCAGGTGGGTTATCAATTACAACGTATTGGCTGTTGGTGTCGTTGATAGTTATCGTACTTGATGATAAATAATGATCTGAATAAATATGCAGCTCATTGAAATGGCTGGAGGTGCCATTGACGGTTAGAGTTGCAGTTCCCTGATCTACATTTATTGCATGCCATCCACTACCTGATGTCGTGATGTTTTCGATGGTGACTGAGGATCCACCCGATAGTCCATTAATATTGACTCCCGACCTTGGCATATTAATAGTAGTTACATTACTAATGTCTATATTTTCTGAGCCGTAGATCAATATTCCGTGGATACTTGTTCCGCTTGAGCCATCAATTATCACGTTATTTATCGTTACTCCGTCAGCATCAACAGCACGTAAAGCTGCATTATTGCTATTTCCTGAACCAGGGCCTACAAACGACGCATTCATTGTGTGGCCGTTTCCTTCAAAAGTAGTTCCCGCCGGAATGTCGATCTTGGCGGTTAATGTACAGTCACCTTGGAGTGTCCAAGTGCCTGCACTGTCATCATCAATGCTACACCCGTTTATCACTGAAACTGCAGCATTTGCGCTTAGTGTCATGGCTGCAAGTGTTGCGAGGAGTAAACCGGCGAACAAGACCACCAGTTGCTTTTTATAAGTTTGGGCAAACGTCCGGATGACGCCCACGCTCACGTGATATCTCATAAGGTTCCTCGCAGTTATTTAACAACACCATATCATGATAATTACAATATTTCAAGCGTAGCGTTATGACGCAGCTATTGTGATCAAGCGCAATGCACTAAAAAACTACTGGTGTTACTATGGATCTATGAAAAACATAGTCATCGTCCTTCTCGTGCTAATCACAGGTGTTTTCGGGTATATGCTACTCACAAGGGATACCGTCACGAGTCCAGGCACTATACCAAATAACGAAAACGAGACAACGGACCAAGATACTACTATTACTCCTTCTGATGAAACGCTCGATCTTTCTGGGAGAGGGCTCTCAGAAATCGACAAAGATATCCTCGATAACAATAAGATTACAACCCTTAATGTAAGTAACAATAATCTCACCGGTGCGCTTCCTGCCGAGATTCGGAAACTAACGAATCTAGAAGTGCTTATTGCGTCAGACAATAGTCTTACTGGCATTCCCGCTGAAATCGGTCAACTGAGCAAGTTGAAACAAGCCGTTTTCTCTAATAACGACATTTCTGGGCTTCCGCTTGAGATTGGGAATCTGAAGAATTTAGAGACACTCGATTTGCGCGGCAATCCGAATGTTTCGACCTACGACATTGGTCTGCTACGACCGGAAATTCCGAACGCAGACATACTTTATTAATACTGTCTTCTGAAGCTGTTACCGCCACGTGGCCTATTGTTACTTGAGCGACGCTCTTCTTGTGGTCTTGCTTGGTTCACAGTAATAGTTCGGCCACCAAATTCTTTGCCGTTTAGCTCTTCAATTGCAATTTGGCTTTCTTTAAGATCGCTCATCTCAACAAATCCAAAGCCTTTGGATCTGCCGCTCTCTCGGTCCTTAATGACTGTTGCGCTGGTGACGTTGCCATAAGATGCAAACAATTCCTCTAGTTCTTTATCGGTTGTCGAATATGCTAATCCGCCGACGTATAGTTTTATTGCCATTGTGTTTCCTCTCGGTTACTTTTGCTGATGCTTGTGAATACTTGCTAACCGAGATAATAGTTAGCTTTGATAAGACTAAGTATGACAACGGAGAGGTAATTGTTACCACTTGCTACGGCCAACTATAGCAGCATGCTTCAGCTTCTCCTAAATGTATCTTCAATAGTAAATTTGTGTCACTTTAGTGATTATGCTATAATTAATACATTGTTTTAAATGAATCCTGAGCAAACGTAGATACATTGACTCGATTTTCGTTACAGACAGTCAATATATCAACTATCTCGATAAGGATTCATTTTTTATGTCTCATGTGTATAGAAGTCGGTCTCATAGTAGTGGCCGCACAAAGAAATTTAATACTAGGCGAAGCGGCGGCTCCCAAAAGCGGCACCCAAAAAAAGCCTACATTCACCCTTCTAAGTTTGTGCAGGCAGCCTCACCGGTTGCTGAAGAATTATTTACGCCGCAGCACACATTCGACGACTTTGCCGTTGCAAATCTCATAAAGAAAAATGTGCAAGCGATGGGCTTTACTGAGCCCTCACCAATCCAAGATCAAACAATCCCGAGAGCCCTCGAAGGCAACAGCATACTCGGCATTGCTGATACTGGCACGGGCAAAACCGCTGCATTCGCTATTCCCCTGCTGAACCGATTAATAACTGAGCCAGCGTCAAAGGCCATCATTTTAGCGCCAACCAGGGAGCTCGCTGAACAAATTGAACAGCAATGTCGACTGATTGGAAAAGGCAGTGGTCTTGACGGCGCGCTTTTAATTGGCGGAACCTCAATGTCACGCCAGCTGCAAGAGCTAAAATTTAACCCCCGCATTATTATTGGCACACCAGGCCGGATCAAAGATCATTTGACTCGCGGGTCATTGAAGATTCATGATTGCAACATTGTTGTGCTCGATGAGGTTGACCGCATGCTTGATATGGGATTTGTCCATGACATCACCCACATCCTCAATCATGCGAAGGCTGAACGACAGAGCTTTTATTTTTCTGCTACCTTCGATCATGGTGTTCGGAGGATTATCGACACCTTTACAAAAGAAATTGCGCACGTGTCCGTGAAGACTGGTGATACAAGCAAAAATGTCGAGCAGAATGTTGTTGCTCACACGTCGGCAAATAAAATCGATAAGCTGCATGATATCCTCATCGATGCAACAACCACAAAATCTATTATTTTTGACGATACGCATCGACTTGTCGAGAAGCTTTCGAAGGAACTGGCCGGCCGCGGATTTTCTGTGGAGGCAATCCATGGCGGTAAATCACAGTCACAACGCCAACGAGTGCTAAAACGCTTTAAGAATAATGACATCAACGTGCTAGTTGCAACGGATGTCGCAGCGCGTGGGCTGGATGTCACCGATATCACGCACGTTATTAACTATTCCCTCCCACAGTCGTACGATGATTATGTGCACCGAATTGGCCGCACGGGGCGCGCAGGAAAAATCGGCAACGCTTTAACCTTCGTTGAAAACGAGGCACCCCATTGAAAAACAATGCGAGATCATTAGTCATCCAGCAGCTGCGTGAAGCTAAGGTTAAGGAAAAACTTGCAGCAATGGAGAACGATGCGTCGCTGCACACAGTGAAAACGACGTTTAATGCGAACTCTGAGCTTTACCCAGATAATCAGATGCCGTTTCGTGACAAACACTATGACTATTTGCTAAAGCATCCAGGAGTTGACCCAGATCAGTACCTAGCCAACTTGCGCTTGATGCTCAGGCGCTCAATCTAGACAGCTTACTTACACATCGGATGCATTATCGACTATAGGAGCATGGAGCCTGTAGGGAGTGAACCTCACAAATATATTCGTAAGGAACTTGTTCCACAGTCCGTGCGTTACTTCAATTTTTCCTGCCATCATAGCGTCATAGCCTAGCTGAGCAACACTTTTTGGGTCTGCTCCTTTCGACTGTTTTGGCGCACTCGCTTCATCAAAAAAGTGCGTTTTTGTTACACCTGGATGGAGAGCAGTCACGGTAACATTAGTATCTCGTAAATTATATGAAAGCGTTCTGCTCAGGCTGCGGACAAATGCTTTGGTCGCATAATAGACGGGCTGCGCAGGACCTGGCAAAAATGCAACTATTGAGGCGGTGTTGAGTATCCGTCCACTGTTTTTCTTTCTAAAATCTTTGCCAAAATAATGACATAGTTCCATAACGCTCACCATGTTGAGCTGAGCCATAGCGATGTTTCGCTCAATATCACCATCGAAAAAATCGGCAACATACCCAACGCCTGCATTATTAACCAAAATTTCAATATTTTCGTTTTTAAATGCTTCATAGAGCTTTTTTGCTGAGCCCGGCTTTGACAGATCGCATGCATAGAACTGAGCACTCACTCCATATACCTTCTTGAGCTTAGCAGACACTTTTTTCAATTCTTTCTCGTCTCTCGAACATAGAACGATATCATGGCCTTTTTCTGCCATTATCTTTGCAAGCTCCAGGCCAATTCCGCTCGACCCGCCGGTTATTAGTGCTTTTTGCATAATCCTAGTATCTCACACGCTATACGAGTAACGGTCGAGCAATATTACTTCATAGCTCTGGGTTCCACAACTGTACGATGAACCTGCGATGCAAGATGATATAGCCTGTAACAACGTAGTATCTATATCGTGATCACTACGCTTCCCTTTTTTCGCCCAGTGTCAACATAGCGATTTGCTTCGACGATGTCGTCAATCTTGAACGTTCTATCAATTGTTGCAACCAATTTCCCCTCATCAAACATCTTTGCTAGTTCTTCAAGATCGGCTGACGATTCTTTTGCAACATCCAAGCTGTCTACGGTTACATATTTCCCACCCTCAGCTAAAAGACCGCTAGCTTTAGCCTTTGAGATTTTTCCTACTGCGTCAAAAACCACATCAAATTTTCCACTTATCTTTTCAAGATCAGTCTCTTTGTAGTTATATACTTTTGAAGCGCCGAGTTCTTTTGTAAGTTTTATACCGTCTGGACCGCTCACAGCAGCCACTTGAGCCCCCAAATACTTTGCAACTTGCACAGCGGAAGTTCCGACTGCTCCAGTAGATCCATAAATCAGAACTTTCTTGCCCTTGCCAACTCCAGCTTTGCGCAAGAAATACAGTGCTGTATTGCCCCCAAATGGGATTGCGCTCGCTTCCTTAAAGCTAGCCTTCTTAGGTTTAAGAGCGATTGCTCGCTTGTCAGGTAGAGCACAGTATTCGGCAAATGCACCAAAGCTAAACCCAGCCATCGCGTACACTTCATCACCGACTTTAAATCGCGTTACTGAATCACCAACTTCTGTCACAACACCTGCAAGTATACTTCCCTGAATACGCTTTGGCTTTCTAAGGCCTACCAGCAGACGAATAATGATTTTGCTGAGAAATCCTTTGACCCCGCTCCCACCGTCCAAAGCACGCATGCGGACGTCACCGGAATTAACCGTTGCTGCTTTTACTTGCACCAATATCTCATTGGGTTTTATTGTTGGTTTCGCAACCTCTTCAACTGATAGCACCTCGGGTGCTCCATAGCCCTTTGCGATGACGGCTTTCATATTTTCTTCTCCTTCTTTTCTTTTGTTAGTAATTGATCAAGCGAATCTAAAATGAGCCCAAGCCCGAAATGAAAATCTTGAATCCCATCGTGTGATCCATCAATAATCGACAGTGACATGCCATGCATATAAGGATGGGTTTCTTTTGGGATCATTGGCAAAAATTGCTCAGCGGCAGATTTAAACTCTGAAGGTTTAAGCGGAAAATTTTGACTCTGCAAGTTAAAACCATAGATGTAGCTATCAATCGTATTCCATGCGTAGTCTGTCATCCGGTATGAAAACCCTGCTTCTCGAAAGTACCCGACCGTCGTATCGATATATCGCAGCATATTTGGTCCCACGTTCATTCCAGCTACAAATTCATGTGCCGCCCAGGGATGAGCGAGCAGCGTTTTTCTCATAATGTCTGCTCGCCGCCGCAACGCGTCTTTCCAATCGGTACATTCATTAAGTAATGGAATTGTTGGGACAACTGCATCAACCATTGATGCGATTAGATCACGCTTGTTCACTATGTGGTGATACAGCGACATCGCTTCAACGTCCAAATTATCAGCAAGTTTCCTCATCGATAGATTTTCAATACCGTTTGCATCAGCTATGGTAATAGCTTCATCGACAATCTTTTGAAGTGATAGTTTATTTGAACTAATTCGCTTGGACATAAACCTTTTCCGTGATAACCTTACAGTGTAAGTTTATAGTAATAACTTTTTTATGCAAGTAGAAAGGAGCAATTATGGACACGTTATTTACGGCTGAAGCCTGGTCATCACCTGGCGGCGTCGGATTCTTTATAGTGTGCGTCGCGGTATTTTTATACCTGATCATAAACATCGATACTAAGAAAAAGAAATAGACTAATTATCATGAGCAAGAAAAATGATACGCGTCACTATCCCAAAGGAACCGGTCTTGCCTTCGGAATACTTTTCGGTGTTTTATTTGCTCTAGCGACGAGCAATAATGCTTTATTCGTTATTGGAATCGCTTTAGGTGCAGGACTAGAAACTACGTTTGCAAAGTAAAGTAAAAACAGCAGATAATGCTGAAAGTAAGGAGTACTATGAAACTAACGACAGCAAAATTAACAGGATTGTTTTACTTAGGTTTAGCGGTCACAGGAGTATTTGCGTTCTTATTTGCAAGGGACCAGCTCTTAGTCGACGGAGACGCGGCGCAAACAACAGCCAATCTAATAAAGGATGAGACGCTTGCTCGCTATGGCATAGCCGCTGAAGTCCTTATTGTCGGATTCCAGGCACTTGCGGCAGTGTGGTTCTATAAACTGTTCAAGAAAAAAGACAGCTTTACTGCTGGTCTCATAGGTGTTTTTGGTATGGTTAATGCCGTTGTCATTCTTGCTGCTTCCGCCTTCTGGCTTATGGCGCTCAATACGGCGCTTGCTGGAGGCATGAGCTCATCAGTGCAAACGCTATTCGAAACACACGATGCGCTTTGGGATGTCGGTGCGCTTTTCTTTGGTCTATGGTTGTTGCCGATGGCTTTTATGGCACGAAGAACGAACATGCCTCGAGTCATGGTCTGGTTTTTAGTTGCTGGCGGAGTTGGCTATGTACTATCCACTTTTACCGGCATATTACTACCAGATCAGACTGGTCTAACCGAAGCGCTGCCTATGCCAGCTAGTATTGGTGAGTTTTGGATGATTGGCTATCTTCTCTTTAAATCTGTAAAGGTGTAATACGAACTTACTGCCACTTGTTTCCATGTTCAAGTAGCTTTGGATATTCAGGCTGAAGTACGCAAAATTCGTTACCAAACGGATCAAACATAATCCAGAATTGAAAGCCCCGTTCGTCCATGTATTTGTGTTTCCTAGCGCCCAACTTCACTAGTCTGTCGGCCTCGGCATCTATGTCGTCAGATTCAATGTCTAGGTGCACACGGGTTTTGCAGGCCTTCTCTTCGGGCACCAGTTGAAGCAGTAATCGAATGTCGCTGCCAGGAATTTTTAGTCGGCGATATACAGTATCACTATTGCCTGTTGTTGGAAATCCTTCGAGCTCTGCATTGAATGCCTTAGAATAGAATTCTACAGCCTTATCAAAATCATTTACATCAATAGTTATATAGCAAATTCTACTCTTGTGCATTTTCGAAGTATAACAAAACAAAAACACTATGTTTCCATAGTGCTTCAGCCCGCGGGCTTACCGGTAAGCTTGGCTCGCCGCTGTGGACTACTTACGAACTTTTATTGCTCCAATCCCTAACTAGCGATTCTGTTCTAACTTCAACAATATCTCGTCCAGATGCACTTTCAATAAAACTATATTCCTTGCGCAAGTCACTAATTCTCTTCCTTAATAAGTCTAGTCGATGATGTGCTTCGCTTAGGCTGTCGTGTCCATCCCCGGTTATCTGATCTGCTGCTCTACGAATTAACATTCTGCCTTCTTTATCCATCATATCCTCTATATAAAGTAGACTCATGTAGTAGCTATTATTATAATCGGTATCGTTTTGTGAGCTTATAGTGTCGGCTAAATAATCAGCATAATCATATAGGCTAAATAAAAAGTCGTGTAGCTGTTTCGGATCCATAGACCTATTATCTCATATTACAAGCCACGACGTTTACGTAGTGCTCATGCTTGGCTCCGGAGTGAGAAAGTTCTGTGAACTTTTGCAAGGGAGCCCGCTCTTGAAAACTAGTTTTTCATAGATGC
>JAUHWW010000033.1 GCA_030427365.1 bacterium
CCAAGGCTGTCTTTGAATAAGTCGTTGTCCTGATCACGCTGACGATTCCATTGAACGAACTCGTTTTCCTTTATCTCATCGATATCTATATTCTCTACTTCCGATGACACTGTGCCGCTGTCCTCAGTAATAACGATCTTTTCGCCAGTGGTTGCTTCTCGATTTGTCACTGTTTCTCGCACCAGACTTTCGTACACTTCCGCTGCTTCTACGTCCCCTGTCGTAATAGTGCGGAATGCGGTTCCAGCAGCTTCAAACTGTGCGTTATTGGTGCGTATAACGAGATCCTGGTCACGATCATTCAAAAGCCTGGCGTAGGTATATCCGTTCTCTTGTTTAATGAATGCTCGCTCTGTTGTCATGGTTTGGAGCTCTATTTCGCTATTGGCGTCTATTCGCAGCTCGCTTTGATCATCGAACGCTATGACCGCTTTTGATAGCGCACCGATTGTGCGGAGATAAGTGCCCTGTTCGAGCTGTTGGTCTTGCTCGACGTCTTCCCAGTTTTCGCCTGCATCGACTGAGTATTCGACGGTGCCTTCGTAGTATGACAGTGTGACCGTTGAAAGGTTTGCGACCTCTATTTCCTCTGGCGTTTCTTGTGCTTGTTCTACTTCTTCAGTTGAGCCGCCGGTCAAGCCAAAGGCAAGTCCGCCCGTTATCATCAATACAAGCACTAAGATGACGGCTAGTTGCGCATTGCGGTTTAAGTGACGGAACCATAAAACAGGGCGTGAGCCCCACACTCGAGCACGAATAGTACGTTTCCCTTTTTTCATCTACCCTCTCATAAGTAAATGCTTATGTCGTTAGTATAATAAAAATCAACAAAAATGTACACCAACTATTTACAAAAACAGATAAAAGATGCATAATAGCACTAATTATGAGAGATGTTGTCGTTTCTAAAGCGGGCGGTACTTCCCATGCGACCCCTGAAGCCTTTGAATTGTCTTTAGAGTGGGCTGAAGAAAGTACCGTAATGGTAGTCTCAGCTCCAGGAAAAATTGACAATAGCTTATATGGCAGTAAAGTTACAAAACAACTTTTAGCTGGATATGACGGTGAAGTTCCTTTGGACACTGTTACTGATGCGGTAACACGCAGGTTTATTGATCTAACCCAAGGTCTAGGGGTAACGATGCCACAAGGTTGGCATGAGTGGATTGCACCTCGCATTGAAGCATACATGGACTTTGACCGTTTTACGTCGACGACGATTGGCGAGCTATTGACTGCAGAAGTGTATGAGCAGCGCGGCTATCGTCTCATCGATCCTGCTTCTGCGTCTGCTGACCTCGGCACTAATCCTGACGCATGGCATGAGTTTTTAAACAGCGAAGTTGATCCGAAGAAAGATAAAATTGTTATTCCTGGCAATCGTACACGAGTAAATGGATCATTGAGGTCGCTTGAAGAAGGTGGATCCGACTATGCCGCAGGACTTGCTGCTTACGCTCTTCAGGCCTCAGTTCACTACAACCTAACAGATGGTCCAGCGAGATCAGCGGACCCTAAAAGGATTGAAGATGAATCAAGGTTAGAAATCATAGAACATCTGACATATGAAGAACTTCGTGAGCTTGGCTTAAATGGAACGGGTCTCGTTCACCCAGGAGCTGCATTGCCGTTATCAAAAGGAAACATCCCGACTCTAGTCAGAAGCACGTTTGATCGTGCTTTACCTGCTACCACTCTTGATAATGATTTTGAGCGGGCTGCAACTCGGACTGGTCGGGCAATGGCACTTTCTGTCATGGAAGACGTGGTGGTTGTGAACGTGCATGAGCCGGGCATAGCGAGTAAGCAAGGTCCGCTGGCTCACTACGAAGATGCTCTGTCAAAAGCAGAAATCCCTATTATCGATACAAAAGGAAACGGAGCAGATTTTCAACGCTACTTTTTTAACGCCCAGCATGCAGGTATAGCGCACGACATATTACGAGGCATAGTTGAGCCAAACGGAGGGACAGTCGAAGCTTGGGATCCTAAAAACGTTATAACTATCGTTGGATATCTATTAGAGCGTTCCATACTTGACCAGAAGCTACGTTTTGCAACGAATGCAGGCCTACAGACAACAGACTGGCAGAAAGATAACGATATGTCAGACGGCAAGCACATGCTTCGCGTCACGGTTGATAAAGAAGATACGAATAACGTATTCAATAACCTGCACAGAGCCTTTATCGAAGCTGCTTAGCATACAATTTTACAACAAAAAAGCTATTGAAATTACTCCTACGATAAGCATAAACGTGATGAATATCACACAAAATATTGACAGTTCGAGGGGCTCCCAGCTAATCTACCTTTCCGTATCTTTTCCAATTCTGTGAGGTGGAAACGATACATCAAGAGCAGCGCTTAGAGCGAACGCGATTAACTATCGATGACAAAGCGTTTACAGCACAAAGCGACCTGCCAATAGTATGTAAAAGGAGAGAAGCAACATATGTATAAGACCGTTTTTACGGGTCTGTTAGTTTTTGGACTCTTTTTTGCTCTGAATACTGGTTCTGCCAGTGCGGCGCAAGAAGACCTACCACTAAGTGATGGAGCGTCCGTCGCTGCAATTAAGTTGACCAGCGTTGTCGACGAAGTACAAAAAGAAAAAGAAGAACAACAAGAAAACGAGGAAACAAAACACGTTGTAGAAGAAGATGAAACGCTCAGTGATATTGCTGAAGTTCATAAGACGACTTGGCAACGTATTTATGATAAAAATGTCGATATTGAATCACCGGATGTTATTAATCCAGGTGATGAGCTCATCATTCCAAGACCGGATGAAGAGCTAGAGCCGCGTGAAGTGCCTGTTGCTCCTGCGCCTGAACCAGCGCCGGTTGCAAGAACGCAATCTGCTCAGACGACGACTCAGTCTCGGCCGCGAGCAGCAGCCCCTGCTCCGCGTGGATCAAGTGCTGGAAATGGCTATGTGTATGGGTACTGCACCTGGTATGTAAAAAGTGTGCGGTCTGATTTGCCGAATAATCTCGGTAACGCTAACACGTGGGCCGTGCGGGCAGCCGCACAAGGCTACGCAACCGGATCGATCCCTCGAGCAGGTGCAGTTGCCGTTGCAACAACTGGCTACATGCACGTTGCGTACGTCACTGGCGTCAACGGTGATGGAACGGTGAACCTCAGCGAGATGAACTATCGCGGCTGGGGTGTTGTGAGTTCTCGGACAGCTCCAGCGTCGCAATTCGTATATATATATTAAGTTATATAAAACAGGCAAAAAACCCTGCTAATGCTTGACATGGGCGGGGTTTTTGCGTGCGATGAATCACACAATTTGTGTAGCATATTTTACGGTCACACTATATGTAATGAACTATGATAAAGCTGCAATGTGAGGGAGACAACCGCAATGCTAAAGCTATGTACAAACATTAGTAGACTAGCAGACATCTACCATCCTGTGGCTGATGATACTGCGCCAGTTGTTGAGCAGCCAGCAGTGTAAATTCGTTGCTGACCGCTTTAATATGCTTCATGTAATCAAGGAGGCACGTCTCTTGAGTGTTCATATAACGAGGGAAGAAATTGCGCGGCTCGGTGAGCCGGACGTCGTCACGGCTGGAGAGCAAGGCGATCAATCAAGCGATGTATCTACATAATTTGCGTATCTGAAATACAAAAGCCGGCTACCACGTGGTCAGCCGGCTTTTTACTTGCACCTATTACTTTTTGTAGTTTTTATAGGCGTTTTCGACAATCTTCCCTGCTGTGTCTCGTCCACCAAGACCAAAGGCGAGTCCGAGAGCGAGCATGACTCCTGCCATCACAACGGTAATGTTGTTATTGATGATGGTGAGATCAAGCCCAAGCTGCGCGGCTGCGAGCGGAAAGCCAAAGACCAGCACAATCACGCGTGCGGCTGAACCGAGTCCTTGATGCGCTTTGACGCCGGCTTTTTTGGCAGATTCGGCGACAAGATCTTTCATGACATTGCCGGCTATCAAGCTGAGTCCAGCGACGACAACGGCTGCGAATATCTTCGGCAAGAACGCGAGAATTGCATCGAACGTTTCTGAGAGCACAGCGAGCTCAAGTACATCGACGGCTGCGTTCAAGAAGATGATTAGCACTGCATAGCGGACAAACATCGCAGTGATATCACTGATATTCACCATGTTAACGTCCACGCTGCTAAAAAACTTCTTCGTCCATTTATTATTTTCTATAAAGCTCAGTGCTGCTTTCACGAGTCGGCTGACTGCTCGCGCAACCACGACACCGACGAGTAATAGTAATAGTGCAACCAGCAGTTTTGGCACAAAAGCCACTGCCCCATCGACCAATTCGTAAAACGAATCCTTGATGGTCATTACAAAGTCATTCTCTTCCACTTTTCCCCTCTCGTTTATAGTGTTCTATCTATTGTCCCTGGATTACGCACCATTTTCTGTAAGAAATATCACTCGCGCTAACGGTAGGAAGCGGCGAGCTGTGCATACAACCACGCAATATCGCCAAAGTAGGTCTGGTCATTCTTGTGATTGAGTACTGCAGCAATGATCGATTTGCTTTCACCATTAGGCAGTGGAACATCAAGTGAAAACAGCAGCGTCGCACCGGCCTCGTCAGTAAAGCCTGGTTTGATGCCCGTCACAAGGTCTTCTTCTATGAGTGGGTTATAGTTTGGAATCTCGCCTGCTACACTGACGGTTGCTTTTTTCTGAGATACAATTTCAGCAATAACTGGGTTCTGCAGTGCCAATTGACCAAGCTTTATCAGATCGCTGGGCGTCGAGCGGCTATCTGGTGAAAAGCCGGTGGTGTCGGCGACTGTCGTGTGCTCAAGGCCGTTTTTCTGTATGAACGAAGCCGCAGCTTGCAGATAGTCATCTCTTGAAGCGAAATAATGATCAACGAGTGTATCGCTCATGTTGTTACTTGATGCCAGCAGCATCGTTTGCAGGATTTCATACTGCGTCATCTCAAAGCCAGCAGTGATTGGCGTGACCGTACCGCCAATCGCCGCGTATTGCCAATAGTAGTCTTCGTCTTTGGCCTGTAGCGTGATGGTGTCGCCTTGCTGCCCTGGTTCTATAAGTGCTTTTTCGAGAATGGTAAGCGCTGTAATGATTTTTGTGATGCTGGCAATCGGCACGGGCTCTCCTGTTTCATTTGTTTTCACTACGCCTTCATACAGCGTGCCAACGGCTGATTGCGCGTCAGCAGGGAGAGTAATGGCTGCCAATGGATGTGATACTGCGTCAAGCACTTCTTGGTTTGCCGCCGGTACGTACGGGCTTTGTTCAGCTTTAGTGAAGTGCCAAACAGCGGCGAGGCCAACCACAAGGCAAAGCGCAACAAACGTGCTGCTAATTCTGCCCCATGCGAGCTGCCTTACGATTCCTTTTTTGCGGTGATATATCGGAGATTTTTTACGAAACATGAGATCGTATTATAGCAATACAGCTGCCGCAAAGCGGACCGTTTTGCGATGGAATTTCGGTAATTTTCGTGGCTATTTTAGAGCCACACACGAACTGACGTAACGATGATGAATCCGAGCACCACGCCGCCGAGGCTACGACGAAATGGACTCTCTCCGTCCAGCACTTCCTGAACTGCCCAGGTCGTTATGGCGATAAAGTTGACGATTTGCACGAAAAAATTATCACTGAAGCTTGTGAATAGAATGATGCTTTGCGTTAGTGCCCAAATGATGATTGGCCAGTTGGGCCGCTGGGTTATTACGTACTCACCTTTTTCATTTTGAAAGAACTTTTTAACGCTATCCATAATGACTAAGTATGTATTTTTTCACCATTATTCTCAAGTGATTTCACGCCAAAAAACCCTCACTCAGTTTTTTGATAGCCCCAAACCCCGCTGCTATAACCTTTCTTTCACTTTTTTGTATGCGTCACGAAACGGCATTCCTTGAACGACGAGCTGATTAATCTTTTCAACGGATTTCATTTCATCAGTGATTGCACTCTTTAGTTTTTCATCATGGACCTCTAGATGTTCTATTGTCGCAGATAGCATTGTCAGAGTCGCATGCGCGTCCTCGCAGCCGTCGACGAGCGATGCTTTTGTGAGCTGTAAATCACGCTGGAACCCGCTGCCGATAGCGGTGTACGCTCCATGAACCTGAGTTATGTAGCCATTGAAGCTATTCGCATGGCCACGCATGATTTCGAAGACATCGTAATTTTTCTTATGGGGCATGATTGAGGAGCCGGTCACGAACGAATCAGGCAACCTAAAAAAGTTGAATTCTTGAGTCGTGAATAGCAACATATCGTTGGCGAATGTTCCACAAAGCGCGACGGCCATGTTAAACGACTGCAGCACCATGAGTTCAAACCAGCCTCTCGACAATCCACAATACATTGGGTTTTCCTGGACGCTTTTAAAGCCAAGCTCCTTGGTCGTTAGCTCTCTATCAATTTTTAGTGACACGCCAAACCCTGCCGCAGAACCTAATGGATTCTGGTCGATAATAGCTAGCGTCTCTTGCAGGTACTTTTTGCTATCATTGAACGCTGATTGGTAAGCGCCCAGCCACATCCCAACCGTTGTGGGCATTGCTTTTTGCATATGTGTATAGCCAGGCATGGCTGTCATGCCATACTCATCAATCTTAATTGCGAGGGATTTTTCTAGACCGTCTAGCGCTAAAATGTTGTGCTTAAGCTGCTCTTTCATGTAGAGCCTTAGCATGACCAGTGCTTGATCATTTCTGCTTCTGCCGGTATGTATTTTCTTGCCCATATCGCCCAATTTTTCTACAAGATACGCTTCAATCAAGCTGTGAGAGTCCTCATAGTTCGGCTCAACACTGACCTGGCCCGCCAGCCAGAGTGTATGAAGCCTCGTCAGCGCAT
>JAUHWW010000034.1 GCA_030427365.1 bacterium
GGTGTTCTAAATCTGGAGTACATGTACTACAATAGATGTATATGAAAGACAAGGCTACACGCTTAAGACTCCAGATTGATACCTCTAAAGAGGTTCGAGACTACGCAAAAGCGTATGCTTACCAGAATGGTCTTAGTTTGAATGAGTTTGTATTACTGGCTATATCCGACTCAGGGGATGGCAAATTAAAGAAACTTGTCCAAGACGACATTGGTAAAGAGAAAACACTTCCTAAGAAATAGTAAAATCTGTTGAATTGAATTAGAGGATCAGTCGTTGGCGACTGGCCTCTTTTCTATTTGAACTGTAGTGAGGGTAACATGGGTAACAATTTAATCAGGCAACTGAATCAGACGAGAGATAGACTCGCTGATGTTTATGTTGATGATGAATACCAGATTGAACGATTACGCAAAATACTTGAGAAAGAACTTGGACACCCTGTCACAACTGCTGATGCAAAAGAAATTGGAACTGATTTAGTGGGGCTCTTTAAGGCTCTGGCTGGAAAGCGAAAACTAACCAAAGGAGGGCTCATAAACAAAGAAAGATTAGGTTAATAAGGATATAAGGAGGGTTATATGGAACATGAGTCACAAGCAGTAATACTTGCTCGAGTATCCAGTAAATCACAAGAAGATGAAGGCTACTCACTAGACTCGCAGTTAAAACTACTGACAAACTACTGCGAAGGAAAGAACTTAGTTATTAGGCGTGTGTTCAGAATTGCAGAAACGGCGTCAAAAGAACGGAGTCGAAAAATATTCCAGGAGTTACTGACTTACGTAAAGAAAAATAAGATCGATCATTTAGCTGTTGAGAAGACTGATCGCTTAACGCGAAATTTTAGGGACGCTGTTGCTATAGATGACTGGTTAAATGGAAACGATAAAAGAATGCTTCATGCTGTTAAAGAGAATCTACTCCTACACAAGGAGGCTCGTTCAGACGTTAAATTTATGTGGAATATTCATTTGGCAGTTGCAAAGAAGTACACAGACAACTTACGTGAAGAGGCAATGAAAGGATGGGCTGAAAAACTTGCACAAGGATGGCTACCGGCTCCTCCTCCCCCTGGCTATAAGACTGTGGTAGAAAATGGTAAACGGACACATTGTCCTGACCCTAAAACTGCACCTCTAGTTAAAAGAGCCCTTAAAGGTTACTTGGAAGACGGCAACACAATCGAGACGGTTTATGAGTCTCTAGAAAGAATGGGAGTACTATCTAAAAATGGCAGAAGATTATCTCGCAGTTACGTTGAAAAGATGCTTAAGAATCCTTACTACATGGGAATCATTTTATTTAATGGTCAAGAATACCCAGGTGCTCATAAGCCTCTAATTACGGAAGATCTGTACAATGCCATCCAAGACAAGTTACATCGAAAGCGACCGCCTAATACCGTAAAGCATGACACTCTACTGAAAGGGATGATGACATGTGAATTATGTAGTAAAGCTATATGCTGGCAAAGACAGAAAGGTAGATACTACGGAGCATGTCGTCGTGATAATCCAACCTGCAAAGCACGTAAGTTTTTTAGGGAGGATGAAGTAGTAAATCAAATCTCTGAACAGTTAGAACAGCTAGTATGTCCATCAGCCGAAGTTATGGATTGGATTGTCGATATGATCGAGCAAGACAGAAACTCTATTGTAGATGGGGTGACTGAAAACAAAGATAATTTAATGCTTAGAATAAAGCGTATTCAAGCTATGGATGAAATGCTCTATGACGATAAGCTAGCAGGAGAAATATCTAAGGCAAGATACGTTGAGAAACACGAACAGCTACAGCAAGACATGGAAGAGCTACGTAAGAAACTAGACAGCATAGAGGACGATGTAGCCGACAAGTTTGATGAGGCGATTAGTATAATCAAACTCACCCAAAACGCTGCTGAGGAGTTCAAGAATGCTGATACAACGAGCAAACGAGCTGTATTGTCCAAACTTTACACATACATGGGACTCGATAAAGAATCCGTATCTGTTAAATTCACGAAACTAGTGCAAAGTATAGCTGATAAAAGTTTAAAATCACGTTCAAAAACACAAATGCTAAATATGACTGTTCGAACTAACGAAAAAAGCCCCTCTAACAGGGGCGATTCTTCCGAATCAGAATGTAATTCTGAGTTATATCCTATCTGGCTGGGAATGAGGGATTCGAACCCCCGATCATGGGACCAGAACCCACTGCCTTACCACTTGGCTAATTCCCAATAATTCTGGTAGGCACTATTTTATCTGTTTTAGAGGTGTTTTTCAATTATAGATGCTTTAATTACTTGGATTTTATGCTGTTATAATTCTCACATGAAGATTGTACTGCTGGGGAGTATTCCGAAGGGCGATGATAAAAGAAATGGATGGCATGATTGGAAGGTAGACTACACAGAAGTAATCAGAAAGGTTATTCCAAATGCTGCCTTCGTACATGGCGACTCTATCAGCGATAGCGAAGGGTCTGAGATGGTAGTAGGACATGATCTTTATCAAATCCAAGAGGCCGATGTGTGCGTGGTAGACGCGAGGAAAAAAATTGGTGCAGGTACTGCCCAAGAGATTGTTTTTGCAAAATCCATAAAAAAGCCAGTTGTGGTTGTCATACCAAAGGGTAGTCATCATAGGAAAAACAAGGTAGTTTTTCATGGACATACGGTTGATGACTGGATCCATCCTTTCCTAGATGTCTCATCCGATTTTGTCGCCGATTCTATCCAAGAAGCTGCAGATTGGATTGCCGAATTTCAGAAGTCTAATCATCCAGTAAAGGATCTTTCGGTATTTCAAGAGGCGATTGCTACATACGTTCAATCAAGAGATAAGATTTAAACTACGAAGAAGATCGGTAACGTAATGGGGATAATGGAGCTACTCACCAGCTTTGTCACCGACGTACTCCGACTGGCCCCAGCCGAGGTAGAGATAGCCAAAGAAGTTAAAGACAAACAGTAGGATGCCGAAGCCGGTTCCTTTGCCGAAGGCTTTCGCGACGCCCATTGATATCATGAGTGCGCCAACGATATTAAGGACAGGCACAAACAAAATGAGAAATGCCCACACCGGCTGACCGCCGATCTGACTGAGGATGTAGACGTTATAAATCGGAATCAGCGATTTCCAACCTTCATATCCGGCTTTCTCGAACACTTGCCACATCGACAAGACGCCGATAAGCCAAATGATTAACCCGACCGATAATATGTATGATGCGTTCATGAAAATCTCCCCCAATAGTTTGCTGAATTGTAGCAGTGAATTTAGCCGGTAAGCAAGCAAATGTTCTACAATACACTCATGAACTACATTAGCGAAATACCAAAGCTCACAGCCAACGCGGTTAATCTGCTGTTGCGTGTGGTGCGCTTTGCAGCCATCGTGTTTGCATTTTTTCTGTTGTATCGGCTGTTGCTCGAGCAGTTCTTTGACGGGTCGAAAGAGATTATCCCGCTGCTGTTGCTATGGATTATCAGCAGTTACATCGTTATCCCGAAAGTGCACCATTTCCTGGCGAATTATTATCTGCCGAACTACTTTGTCGGCCGCATCCGCTCGCCGAGTGGGCTGCTAAGCGATCCGGTGAACATTGCAATTATTGGCGATGGGAAGAAGCTGCACGAAGCCATGAACAAAGCCGGCTGGAGCAAAGCAGAAAAGTTAACGCCGCTTACCTTTGTCAAAACAGCTTGGGCGTCAGTCACAGGCAAAAGTTATCCCTCGGCACCTGTCGGTAACATGTATTTGTTTAATCGTCGGCATGATTTCGCCTACCAAATTGAAGTCGGCGGATCACCCGACAGTCGCCATCATATCCGATTTTGGAAAACGCCAAAGAAGTGGTTTCTGCCTGGCGGTCACGAGGCTGATTGGCTGGCGGCAGCCACGTTTGATACGCATGTCGGCATAAAGATCGCGACCGGTCAGCTCGATCATTTTATTCATGAGGACATTGATGTGGAGCGCGATTTTGTGGTTGATAGCCTGAAGAAAACAGGGCAGGTGAAGAATGTGGAGATCGTCGAGCACTTTACGACGGCGTTTCATGACCGTAACAATGGCGGTGACCGTATCAAAACTGACGGCAGTCTGCCGTTTATTCATCTGAAAAAATAGCTTCGCCTTCTATCTCTTTTGGCAAGAACCCATCTGGGTGTTTGAAGCCAGCTTCCCACTTCGTTCCTTTGCTGTAGCCGAGGTCCTTCATGAGTTTGGTCGGCGCGTTGCGCAGGTGCAATGGCACCGGCAAGTCACTGTGTTCGCGTGCAAGCGCTTTGGCACGCCCCATCGCATTGGTGACGGCGCGTGATTTTGGAGATTTTGCCATCACACTCGCGGCATGGTAGAGGTTGTATTCACACTCTGGCATGCCAACGCGCTCCACGGCCAAGAAGGACGAGACAGCAATGTTCAGCGCCGCAGGCGCGGCCAAGCCGATGTCCTCACTTGCGAACACCACCATGCGGCGAGCGACAAACTTTGGATCTTCGCCGCCCTGCAGAATACGCGCTAGATAATACAGTGCAGCTTCAGCATCAGAGCCGCGCATTGATTTGATAAATGCGCTGATGAGGTCATAGTGCATCTCGCCGTTTTTATCATAGCCAGGGAGCTTTTTCTGCGCGGCGGTTTTTATGACGTCTTCAGTAATCTTTCCTTTGGCGAGCTGTCGCGCGAGCTCAAGGTTGCCGAGTGCGATGCGGGCATCACCTCCTGATAGATTCGCGAGCAATTCAACGCTTTTCTTGGGCAGATTTTTCGCAGGAATGCTGAGCAGTTTTGCGCCGCGGCGAATGATTGTCATGATTTCTTCGCTGGTTAGTGGCTGCAAAACCAGCACGCGGCTGCGGCTTAGCAGTGGGTTGATCACTTCAAAACTCGGATTTTCCGTCGTGGCGCCGATGAGTGTAATCGTGCCGTTCTCGACATGAGGCAAGAATGCATCCTGCTGCGCTTTGTTAAAGCGGTGGATCTCGTCGACAAATAACGTGGTAGCTTGGCCAAGGCGCTGATTCTGCTTGGCGTGCTCTATCACTTTATTTACGTCCGCTTTGCCGCTGGTTACTGCGCTAAGCTCCAAAAACTCTGTGCCTGTCTCTTTCGCAATAATTCTCGCTAGCGTTGTTTTACCCGTGCCAGGTGGCCCCCACAGAATGAGCGAGGTTGGCTGCTTTTTCTTTGTAATCTCGCTAATAATCTGCCCCTGGCCAATCAAATGAGACTGTCCAACGACGTCCTTCAGGCTCTCTGGCCTCATCCTCTCAGCAAGCGGTTTCATTGCTTCCAGTATACCTCGCGGCAGCTAGGCTAGCTTCTCATCCGTGCATAGGCTACAATACCCTTAAGGTAATTATCATGCTGACGACATATTTCCGTACTATTCGCTCTGGCGAAATTGAGCAAATCGACACCCCGAAGCGAGGGTCTTGGTTGCGTGTCGTCGATCCGAGCGATGAAGAGCTGAGTGAGCTCGAGCAAAAGTATGGTCTCGACAAAGACTTGCTGCGTGACGGCATCGACCTTTACGAAGTGCCACGTATTGAGCATGATGATGGGAACCTCTATATCTATGTACGATTTTGCCGTCCTGAGGGCGAGCATACGAGTACGCATCCGCTGCTGATTATCATGACAGGTGAGATGTTCATTACGGTTTCTCGTATCGAGGCAGAACCGGTAATCAATTTGCTGAACGCTGGCACTATTGTCACTACGCAGAAAATTAAAAGCATCCTGCAAATTCTGGCTGAGCTCAACCGCGGGTACCGTCGCCACCTGAACGGAGTAACGAGGAAGATTATCTTTACCCGCAAACGACTGCAGAAAACCATCGTCAACAACAACGATATTCTCACGTTCATTGACGTTGAGGAAGATCTGAATGAGTTCCTCGCCGCTCTCCAGCCGTACGGCATCGTTCTTCAAGCGCTCGTGAACGGGCGCTATTTTAAACTTCATGAAGAAGACAAGGATCTCATCGAAGATTTGCAGCTGTCTGCCAGTGAGCTGATGGAGCTCACAAAATCACGCCTGAAAACAATCCAGAACATCCGCGAAGCCTACAATACGATCGCAACCAACAACCTAAACCGCGTCTTCAAACGTCTGACGAGTATCGCGATTTTTATGTCTATCCCAACGATTGTCGGCGGGTTATACGGGATGAACGTTGTATTGCCGCTGGCGGACAACCAAAATGCCTTTTGGATCGTCTTGCTGATGACCT
>JAUHWW010000008.1 GCA_030427365.1 bacterium
CTGCGAGATTTGGGGGCATTATGACGGTTGATGAGAAGTATCGAGTTGATGGGTATTACCCAACGATTGGTATTGAATGCCATGTCCAGCTGAAGACCACGACGAAGCTGTTTGCAGCAGTCAGTAACGATGCGCGTGACGCTGATCCAAATACACTGATAAGCCATATTTGCTTTGGCTTGCCAGGTGCTCTGCCAGTGCTGAATCAAGAAGCATTGCAGCTAGCGATGAAAGCGGCGTTTGCCTTGAACTCGAGGCCACAGCCGTTTAGTAAATTCGATCGCAAACATTATTTCTACCCAGATTTGCCGCTTGGCTATCAAATCAGTCAATATGATGAACCAATTATTCTCGGTGGTCACATGACGGTGTTGATTGATGGCGAAGAAAAGCGAATCGGTATTACTAGGGCGCATCTCGAGGCTGACGCAGGCAAAAGCACGCACCCAGCTGGGAAGGACTATTCGCTTGTTGATCTGAACCGCGCCGGAACGCCGCTGCTTGAAATCGTATCCGAGCCTGACATGCACTCGAGCGCCGAAGCGCGTGCATATGCCAGGGAATTATGGCTGGCGATGAAGTATGCAGATGTTAGCGACGTCGATTTGTACCACGGTAATATGCGCTTTGACGTCAATGTGAGCGTCTCCAAAGACCCTGAAAGTTTCGGCACGCGAACCGAGACAAAGAATATTAATAGTTTCCGGGCAGTTGAAAAGGTCGTCGACTATGAAATTCAGCGACAGATAAAAGAGCTAGAATCCGGCGGTGAGATTGTCCAAGAAACACGTGGTTGGGATGATGATGCTCAAAGAACACTCTCTCAGCGTACGAAAGAAGACGCTCACGATTACCGATATTTCCCCGACCCTGACTTGCCGCCAATGGTGCTCAGTGATGATGCTATAGAAGCTGTTGCTGCAATAATGCCCGTTATGCCGCAAGTGTACCGTGAGCAGATGCGACGTATTGGCGTCGATGAAGCGCAGGTTGAGTCGATTGTCGCCGAGCCAGAGGTAGCACGCTATCTGTCGTCGATTATTGAGCAAACAGATGCGAAGAATGCGAAGACGATTATTAACTGGTTCAGTGGTCCTGTCACTAAGATGATTGCTGATGGTGAAGTGTCGTGGGACGATAGTATTGGCAAAGATTGGCTTCTGTTGGCTCAAATGACAGCCGAGCAGAAGGTCAGCAGCACTGGTGCAAAGGACGTGTTGTCGGTGATGGTAAAGAACGGTGGTGATCCGCAAAAAATCGCTGAGGAGCAAGGACTGCTGCAGGTGTCGGACAGCGGTGAAATTGAAAAGATTGTTGATGAAGTCATTGCTGCGAATGAATCGGCCGCAAATGATGTGCGAAACGGGGAGATGAAAGCGATTGGCTTCCTCGTCGGCCAGGTCATGAAGCAGAGCCAGGGGAAAGCCAATCCCGCTATGGCAAAAGAAATGCTAACGAAAAAGTTGGGAAACTAAGATGAAGGTGAGAAAAGCAGTTATTGCAGCAGCAGGATTAGGAACGCGGTTTTTGCCGCAGACCAAGGCGATGCCGAAGGAAATGCTGCCGATAATTGATAAGCCAGTCATCCAGCTTGTTGTTGAAGGGCTCGTTGCGGCTGGCGTCGAGGATATTATAATTGTGACCGGGCCGACAAAACGCGCCATCGAAGATCATTTTGATCGATCGCTTGATCTGGAGAGTGAGCTACTCGAAAAAGGAAAGCACGAGCAAGCTGATTGTTTGCGAGACATCGCCAAGATGGCGAACTTTGTCTACATCCGCCAGAAGGGTCACCCAAAAGGCAATGCTCGTCCGATACTGAACGCTGCGCATCTCATTGGAGACGAGCCATTCTTTTATTTCTTTGCTGATGATTTCTTCGTCGGCGAGCGCTCTACTGCCCAACAACTGCTTGAGGCGTATGAGAAGTATGATGGTCCAGTGCTCGCATTACGCGAAGTACCTGAAGCTGAAGTCAGCACGTATGGCATTGCTGATGTGACTGAGGAAATTGACGAGCGTACATCCAAGCTAAAGGGAATCGTTGAAAAACCTGCACCGGAAGATGCGCCTTCAAATTTAGCATCTGGAGCCGGCTATTTGCTGACGCCTGATATTATCCCGCTGCTTGAACGCGAGCAGGTTGCACCAGATGGCGAAATTCGCGTGCCGGATGCGTTTGTTGACTTAAGTAAGCAGCGAGATATCTTTGGGTTGAAGGTAGATGGTCAATACTACGACACCGGAAATCCCGATGCGTACTTGCGTACTGTTATTGATATTGCACTGCGTGATCCTGAGCGCGCTGCCTCTCTGAGAGAATTCTTACAAAATCGTCTCGAGAGCTAAGGTATACTACAGGGTATGGAATCATATGACATACTCGTCATCATGCTTGGCATAGCCCTGCTGATCTCATTGATCATCTGGATTTTTGTTGGCGTGTTGATTATAAAAGTCGTCAAGCGCGTGCAAGCGACAACAGAGGCTGCTGAAGAAGCAGTTCATAACGTGCAAGAGTTTAGCCGCAAACTTAAAACGGTAGGTGACGTGTCGGCAATCGGCTCGGCCATCAGCCAAGCGGCAAAGTATTTTAAGAAAAAAGGAGACAAGTAATTATGGCAAAAGATAATCACGACAAAGGAAAAGGCTTGGCAATCGGCGCTGCAATTGGTGCAGTCGCCGGTGTTATCACTGGAATTTTGTTCGCTCCAAAGAGCGGCAAAGAGACTCGAGCTGACATCAAAGATGCAGCGGAAAAAGCAAAAGATCGAATCGTAGCTGAGTCAAAGAAAGCTCAGGACGAGTTATCAAAGGTCATTGATAAGGCTGAAAAGTATGCAAAAGATAAATCCTCAGAATTTTCTGCGAAAGCAAAAGACGCGCTGGCATCTGCGAAGACAGCTAAAGAAGACCTCATGAACAAAGTAAAAGATGCCAAAGAAGATGCTGAACCAAACGAAAAAGAACTCAAAAAAGCGATTAAAAAAGCTGAAGAAGCGCAGGCTGCACTTTCAAAAGCACTTAAGAAATAACTTTCAATGGCAGATAAGCCGGTAAAAGAGCTCTCAAATAAGGATTATGCGAAGCTGGGTGAGCTTCTCGTTTCACTAGGGCAGCTTGGTTTGACAGAAAAGTCGAAGCAGCGCATGATGCGGTACGCATTTCTGAAAGGAGTCGTGAACGGCATCGGGAGCGTTTTAGGCGCCACAGTTGCAGTAGCTTTGCTGCTTTGGGTACTTTCAATTTTTGATAGTGTTCCGCTCATCGGGGGCTTCTTGGATTCTATTGAAGCGACGATTGAGCGGCGCTAAAACCGAGGCATTTACGTTATACTAAAGGGGCATGGGGAAGACAAACAAGGTTGCCAGTCTGCAGCCGCGTGATTATGTCCCGCTGCATAATCACACGCATTATTCACTACTTGACGGCTTAACGAAGATTAAGCCGCTTATTGCGCATGTGAAAGAGTCTGGAATCGATGCCTGTGCGATTACCGACCACGGCACGCTTTCTGGGGCTATCGATTTTTATAAAGAAGCCAAAGACGGTGATGTGAAGCCGATTATCGGTATCGAGACGTATGTCGCGAAGCGCAAGCACACCGATAAAGAGCCCGGAAAAGATAAACTTTATTATCACTTGATTCTGCTGGCGATGAATAATACCGGCTATCAAAATCTCATGCGGCTGAGCACCATTGCGAACCTCGAGGGCTACTATTACAAAGCACGTATTGATAGAGAGCTGCTCGAGCAGTATAGCGAGGGTATTATCGCGCTGTCTGGCTGTATCGGTGGTGAGCTCGCTGATGCGATTCGCCGTGAGCAATACGACGAAGCCGAAGAGACGGCAAAATGGTACAAAAAAGTGTTTGGCGATCGCTACTACATCGAAGTACAAGATCACGGGCACCCCGATCACCCGCACAAATGGGATGAGCAAGTTGCGGCGAACAAAAAACTCATCGAACTTGCTGACAAGCTAGACATACCAATTGTCGTGACGAGTGACTCTCACTATCTGAAACACGAAGACCAAGATGCCCATGAAATCCTGCTGTGTGTCCAGACGGGATCATTTTTGGACGAAGATAACCGCATGAGTCTGAAAGAGTTTGAGCTGCATGTTCCTGACCCGCGAGATGTCATAGAGCGTTGGCACGATCGTCCCGACGCGGTGCAGCACTCGCGCGAAATCGCTGATCGTTGTGATGTTAGCATTGAGCTCGGTAAAATCCTTATTCCTGAATTCCCATTGCCAAAGGGCGTGACAGAAAAATCATACCTTGATGAAAGTGTCTATCGTGGCTTGTGCGTGCGCTACAGTGACACAAGTGAAGAGCTAGCGAGTGATCTAACAATAGCGCAAGCCAAGAAGAGGCTGCCCCCTACTGTTCTCGAACGGGCAGAGTATGAGCTCAGCATCATTGATCAAATGGGCTTTAATGGCTACTTCCTCATTATCGCGGATTTCATGAATTGGGGTAAGGAGCGAGGGATCGTGTTTGGTCCGGGTCGCGGTTCAGCCGCTGGCTCAATTATTGCCTATGCGTTAAAAATAACCGAGATTGATCCGTTAGCCTATGATTTGCTGTTTGAGCGATTCTTGAACCCTGATCGTATTAGCATGCCGGATGTTGATATTGATATTCAGGACACGCGCCGTGATGAGGTTATCCAATATTGTGTCGAGAAATACGGAGCTGACCGAGTCGCGAATATCGTTACGTTTGGCACCATGGCCGCCCGCAATGCCGTGCGTGATGTGTCGCGCGTTTTGCGCGTTCCATATGCGGAGGCAGACCGCCTCGCCAAGATGATTCCGCCGCCCGTTCAGGGCCGTCACATCCCGCTTGAAAAGTCGGTAAAAGACGTGCCGGAGCTAAAAAACGAGTATAAAAACAACCCAACGGCAAAAGAAGTGTTTGATCTCGCTATCAAACTGGAAGGCACGATTCGCTCGCACGGCGTGCACGCGGCGGGCGTGGTGATTGCACCAGATGATATCGTTAAGTTCGCACCGCTTGAACGAGCGCAAAAAGGTGTTATATCGACGCAATACTCAATGGGTCCAGTCGAAGAACTTGGGCTATTAAAGATGGATTTCTTGGGTCTTTCTAACCTGACAATCATTAACAATACCCTGCGAATTATCAGAAAAGTACACGATGAGGAGATTGACATTGACACTCTGCCGCTTGATGATCAGAAAACGTATGAATTGTTGCAGCGTGGTGATACGACAGGGGTGTTTCAGCTTGAATCATCAGGAATGAAACGGTATCTAAAAGAACTCAAGCCAACTGAGTTTAGCGATATTATCGCGATGTGTGCCTTGTATCGCCCCGGCCCTTTGACAGCGGGTCTAACTGATAGCTTTGTAAAACGAAAGAACGGCCTTGAAGATGTGCAAGTCGCACACCCAAAATTCAAAGACGCGCTCGGTACAACTTTTGGAGTACTCGTCTATCAAGAACAAGTGATGCGCATCGCTCGTGATGTGTGTGGGTTCTCGGGTGGTGATGCCGATACGCTGCGTAAAGCTATCGGTAAGAAAAAGCGCGATGTCATGCGCAAAATGCAGAAGAAATTTATTGAAGGTGGTGTCGAAGTTAGCAACGTGCCACGCGCTGTGATGGAGAAGTTCTGGGATGACTTGATGGGATTTGCAGACTACGCGTTCAACAAATCACACTCAGCCTGCTACGGGTTGATCGCGTATCAGACGGCGTACCTGAAAGCGCATTATCCGGCAGCTTTTATGGCTGCACTTATGACGAGTGATTTCGATGATACTGATCGACTTGCAATTGAAATGAGTGAATGTCAGCACATGGGTATTGAGGTGTTACCGCCGGACGTGAACGAATCGTTTACCGAATTTGCGGTTGTGCCTGGAAAAAATCAGATTCGTTTTGGTATGAAGGCCGTAAAAAATGTCGGAGGCGGCGCGGTCGAGGAAATTCTGCGCGCTCGCGAAAGCGAGCCTTTTACATCGCTTGAAGACTTCTTTACTCGAGTGAATGCTCGGATGGTAAACCGAAAAACCGTTGAAAGCCTGATTAAAACCGGTGCTTTTGATCGCTTCGGTAGCCGTTCAGTTTTGCTCAATAACATTGATGCGATGATTGCCTTTTCACAAAAAAAGCAGAAGGAAAAGGAAAGCGGTCAGACTGACCTGTTTGGCAACGCACTCGAGGGTGTAGAGCAAACGAGTGAAATTGTACTTGGTCCAGAAGACACGGCTTACTCGAAGCGCGATAGTTTGAATTGGGAGCGAGAACTCCTCGGGCTGTATTTGTCCGACCATCCACTGAATACTTATAAACTCCTGTTGGCCGAACAGTCTTATCCATTCACTGATATTACAAGTAAGCATCATGACAAGAAAGTGACACTGGGCGGCATCATTAATGACGCTCGGGTGATTCAGACGAAGAATGGCAAGAACATGGCTTTTGTACGAGTAGCCGATATGAACGGCGAGATTGAATTTGTCTTATTCCCAAAAACCTACGAAGAGACCGCATGGCTGTGGACCATTGACCGCGTCGTGCTTGCTGAGGGCACGATCCAGGGGCGAGATCGTGACGGCAATGATACCGGAGAAGTGAAGTTCCTCGTGAATAATGCCCGCGAGGTTACGCCGCAGGAGGCAGAAAGCTATAAAGAAGGCAAGAAAAAGCGAAAAGACCTGACTGACATAAAGCCAAAAAAACGTGCCGACAAAAAAAACGACAAAGCAAAGAGTGACCAGCGACTCTATGTGCGACTTGAAGACAGCAGTGATGGTGAGCGTCTGATGGCACTCAAACAGCACGTGTCAGCATATCCTGGTGAGACTGAAGTCGTGTTGGTCGTTGGTCCGCAAGAGAACAGACAGGCGATCCGCGTGCCTGAAAAAACACGCAACGATGAAGCCTCAATGGATGCATTGGTTTCTTTGTTTGGCGCAGAAAACGTGAAAGTGCAATGAGCAAGGTCTATCTTGTCGCAGTCGACATACGCTCAGCTCACAACGTTGGCTCTTTTTTCCGCACTTGCGATGGGCTTGGCGCCGAGCTGGTGCTTATAGGTATAACGCCGCGACCGCGCTATGACGACGATGATCGACTGCCCCACATTTCGCGGAAAGCTGACAAAGAAATCGCAAAAACAGCTTTAGGCGCAGAAAAGACTGTACCGTGGCGTTATTTTGACACCTTGCTGGAGGCGAAAAACACACTAAAGAAAGAGGGCTGCACTCTGATTGCCATAGAGCAGACCGAAGCTTCCAAGGATATCCGCACGCTCAAAGCAGACGGGGCTACTGCGTTAGTTGTTGGCCGCGAAGTTGAGGGTCTCACTCCAGTTGAGCTGAAGCTGTGCGATGAAAGCTACGAAATCCCGATGAGAGGCACAAAAGAATCGTTTAATGTTTCCGTCGCTGCGGCTATAGCACTGTACCAGATATCTTAAGCTCCAAGTGCTGATTCTGGACATGCAATAAGAAAGTGGTTATGGTATAATCAGTGCCGTAACAACCAGATATGAAAAAGAAACAAACAAAGCCAAAAAAGCTGACTACCGCGCAGTTAAAGCGACGTAAGAAACAACATCCACGCGTATTCCTCAAAAAATACGCGCTTTATATTCCTGTTATTGCTGTGACTACGTTTGGACTGTTATTCGGCAGTGTTTTGCCACAAACCGTTGGGACGAGCAGCCCGCAGACACTCGCGTATGCAACAGAGATGAGTGTTGGCGCACTTTTGTCTGGCACAAACGCTGAGCGAACATCACGTGGATTACCAGCGTTGTCATTGAACAGCAAGCTGAATAGTTCAGCCAGTAGTAAAGCGTCGCATATGGTTACCCAAGACTACTGGGCACACACGTCTCCCGGCGGCGTCTCTCCGTGGTATTTTTTTGATGCAGCAGGCTACAACTACCAAAAAGCCGGAGAGAATCTAGCCTACGGCTTTAGCACTTCCAGCGGCACGATCACCGGCTGGATGAACAGTCCTTCACACCGTGATAATATGTTGGATGCCGCTTACAATGAAGTCGGATTTGGGTTCGTAAACTCACCTAATTTTGTCGGTAACGGTCAGCAAACAATTGTCGTCGCGCATTATGGTAAATCGCTTGGAGCTTCGACGCCACCTCCAGCACCTGCTCCTGCGCCGGAGCCACAACCGCAATCATTGCCTGCGTCACAATCTGCCGCGCCGCAGTCGTCCAACCCAACACCAGTTGCTGAACCGGAGCCTGAACCAGAACCAGAGCCAGAACCAGAACTTGCTCCAATCGACGAAGATCGTATAAATCAACCGTTTACAACCGAGTCAACAAATCAAGATCCTCCAGAGCCAGTCACGATATCTCGCCTGCAGCAATGGACGAACGGTGATGCACCGTGGAGCAGCTATGCCCTGACTTTTGGCGCGCTTGCTGTGGTTCTCATCTGGATTGTTAAGCATGCGCTACTGGTCAAGAAGTACGTGTTGTACGGTGAGCATTTTGTCGCTCATCATCCAGCCTTTGATGCTGCCGTCGTCTTTATTGCCGCCGTCGCGGTCTATCTGAGTCAAGCTAGCGGAGTTGTGCTGTAGCCTGAAGCAGCCGCTTATGGTTAAATAGAGAGCACATGGTGGATCCTCAAAGAATCGAACAAGAAAAGGCAACAGCCAGACGCGCGGTCGTGCTTGGTTTGCAGTATGTCGACACCTCTCAAACCGAGAAAAACCTCTACACTGTCTTGGATAAGAACGAAATCAAGCAGCGGAGAATAGTGCCGCTCCGAGCGACCGTGCACCGCATTGATTTCGGTATTACAACGTCCACGTCGCAAAAGATAGCGAATGAGATGCGCGCCCGATTTCAGGATCAACAGCTGACCTTTTCTGTCATATCTGACGCCGGATTCGAAGAATATATGCGTCTGTATGACCCGCCAAAGAAAGTTGAGTATCAAGACATAGCAATTACCGCCGGTGGAGATAGTGCGGCGCTTTCTCATATCTCAGAGACACTCAGTCAAGTGCGTGCGGATGACATGCTAGCTTATTTGGTGCAGCAAGCGTTTCGACTGCAAGCCAGCGATATCCATCTAGAAACTCGGCAGCAGGGAGCTCGAATCCGTTTCCGTGTCCACGGCGTTCTGCACACCGTCGCGCACCTCGATGACGGTAAGTATCGGCAATTAATTGGCGCTCTGGCGACAAATGCGAATATCTCAACAAGCGCAGAATATGACCAGACAGGTCATGTGAACCGCGACTTTAAGCTTGCAACCGGTGAAATGGTGAATGTGAACTTACGTGTTGAGACGGTGCCGGCGGTCAATGGCATTGATGGTGTATTGCGGCTGTTTAATTTCAATAGTGAATTTATGCAGCTTGACAAACTCGGCCTTGAGAACTGGCAGCGCGGCGTAATTGATGAGATTATTTCACACCCATCTGGATTAGTTTTGATTGTTGGGCCAACGGGGTCTGGGAAGACTACGACGCTCTATAGCATGGTGAACGAGCTAAATGATGATTCGCGTAAGATTATCACCCTTGAGGATCCAGTCGAGTATCAGATAGATGGGATTACGCAGATCCCAGTAGTGACACGGGAGGGTGAAAGCTTTGTTGATAAGTTCCGGGCTGTACTTCGGCTCGATCCTGATGTCATTATGCTTGGTGAGATACGCGATCTCGATACAGCGAAAACAGCTTTGCAAGCGGCACTTACCGGTCATCTCGTGCTAGCAACCTACCATGCATCATCAGCAGCGGGTGCGATTACCCGTTTACTTGACGCAATAGGTGAGAACCCACTATATGCAAGTGCTATTAGACTTATCCAAGCGCAACGCCTCGTGCGTCAGCTCGATCCAGAAACGCGGCAGGTGTATGAGCCAAGTCCGGAATTAAGCCAGCACATCGCACAGCTGCTCGAAACCATGCCACCAGGGGTTGATGTTTCTTCTCTACAGACTACCCAGCTCTATCAGCCTGGGTCTTCTGCTGAGAATCCTTTTGGCTTCAATGGGCAGTTGGCGATTCGTGAATTAATGCTCATGACACCAGAATTACAGAAGTTACTGACTAGGCCGGCGAAAGAGCTTTCAACCGGCACCATCGAGGAAGCTGCCGCTGCGGACGGCATGTTGACGATGAAGCAAGACGGTATCATCAAGGCATTGCAAGGCAGAACAACGTTCGAAGAGATCACTCGCGTCGTCGGTTGACAAATACGAAAATACTGCTAAAATACTCATTTAATGAAACACTTTAGAAGAGCAGTAGGTTGTGTTGGGCTGCTCGTTGGTTCAACAGCGTGTGCCAATCAGTCATTTGATGCCTCCACTAGTATTGAATCGTTGCATGAGGGTCCGGTGGTTTCTGAGCTTCCTATTACGCTTGAGGCTCATCCTGAGCTTTTTCTTGGCAAGCGCGCTTGCCATCTTGTTCTATATGCTACAAGCTACGACAGTCTCATGAATCCCGGACGCATATCTGAAAGCTATGTCGAATTTACTAGGCCTGCCGGTCCAGATGATAGTTTTATAGCTAAGCAAGTGCCGTACGAAGAGTTTAGTTTAATAGACCGTAAGTTTGATACTAATGATATTTCTGATGATACGGAGCGACTTGTCAGAAAATTTGTAGACGAGTATGTTGACGGTTTATGTCCTCATCCTTAACAGTAGTCTAAAGCAACATTTAATAAAGCGCATTCACTTCCTCTATGCTTTGATTAGCTAATTGAGCTAGAAACAGCTTTAACAACGCCGTCGTCAAAAGGTCCTGGGATGATTTTATCGACTGATGGATGTTCAACAAGGTGTGCGAGTGCTTCAGCCGCTGCTACTTTGTGGTCATCGGTGATTTTACTAACGCCGTTATCGAGCGCCCCGCGGAATATGCCTGGGAAACCAAGCACGTTATTAATCTGATTCGGGAAGTCGCTGCGGCCAGTAGCTACAATTTTTGCACCTGATTCTTTCGCAACATCAGGCATGATTTCAGGATCTGGGTTGGCCAAGGCAAAGATAATTGGATCTTTGGCCATCGTCTGCACCATTTCTGGCGTGAGCAAGCCGGCCTTAGATACGCCGATAAAAGTGTCAGCATTGTGCAGCGCATCTTCGAGGGATCCGTCAATGTTGGAAGGATTAGTAAATTCAAGTAGTAGTTGTTTCTCTGCATTCAGATCATCGCGAGATGGACTAATAATGCCCTTACTATCGACAGCAATAATGGTCGGCTTTGCATAACGATTAAGTAATTTTGCAATTGCCACCCCAGCTGCTCCTGCGCCGACAAGGACAATCTTCAAATCTTCGATCTTGCGGCCGGTGACTTTCGCAGCATTAATGAGCGCAGCGAGCACGACGATGGCTGTGCCGTGCTGATCATCGTGCATGATAGGCATGTCGAGCTCTTGTTTAAGTCGCTCTTCAATCTCAAAACACTTTGGCGCTGCAATATCTTCGAGGTTGATACCGCCAAATGATGGAGCGATACGCTTGACAGTCTCAACAATCTCATCAGCAGTGTGTACGTTGAGGACGATAGGCACAGCGTCGATGTCGGCAAAGTGTTTGAAGAGTAATGCTTTCCCCTCCATGACTGGCATAGCTCCTTCTGGTCCAATGTCGCCAAGTCCTAACACGGCAGAGCCATCGGATATAACAGCCACAAGGTTGTTTGTCCACGATACTTCCTTTAGCTTCGCCGGATCGTCCTGTGCGTAGCGCGATGCTTCTGCTACACCTGGTGAGTAAAAAAGTTTGAGGGTGTCCGCATTTACTTCGCCACGTAATGACGTTGAAATTTTACCTTTGAGTTGTTTGTGCAAGTCGAGCGCTTGCTTGTTTAAATCATTGCTATTCATAAACTATAGTTTACAGGTTCTGCGCAGTCATTTTACTCTTTTAATCTACGAAAAAAACTGCTATAATCGTAAGTCAAATCAAATTTCTAGATTAGTTGGAGATAGATAGCAATGAATTCAGTCGTTCAAGACGTCGCAAACAGCTTTAAAAAGCCAGAAGTTGTTGACGTGCGCAGCGGAGACACCGTACGCGTGCACCAGAAGATTAAAGAAGGAAACAAAGAACGTATTCAGGTATTTGAGGGAATGGTGATTCGTGTGAGTAACAAGAATTCTCATACCGCTTCTATCCTTGTTCGCCGCAATACTGGTGGTGTTGGCGTTGAGAAGAGTTATCTGTTGCACAGTCCGCTTGTGACAAAAGTTGAGATCACCAAGCGCGGTAAAGTGCGCCGAAACTACCTGTCATACATGCGTGATCGGCGTGGTAAGTCAGCACGCCTCACGAACAAGAATTTCGATCGCCAAGCAGTAAACGACGTATTCGACCCAGAGGCTGCGAAGGCTGAAGAAGAAGCCAAAGCCGCTGCTGAAAAGGCTGCTGCTGAGAAGGCAGAAAAAGAAGCTGCAGAACAAGCAGAACTTGAAAAAAAGCAAGCTGAAGTCGAAGCCGCCCACAAAAAATCTGAATAATCTATAATCAACCTATGATTGGGGTTGATGAAGTGGGTAGAGGAGCATGGGCAGGACCTTTGCTAGTATGTGCAGCAAGGTTAAAGCCCGGAAAGCGGCATGTGCGCAGCCTGACAGACTCCAAGCAGCTTTCTAAAACGCAGAGAAATCATTTATTTGAAAAAATTCTAAAGCGCTACGACCTCGGTGAGGGGTGGGTTTCAGCTGGCATGATTGATGAGCTTGGCCTCTCTAAAGCATTGTCCTGTGGAGCATTGCTAGCGTTATTGCAGATTGGAACCAACGCCTCTGAAAAAATCGTCATAGATGGAAAAGTGAATCTCATCAAGCACTCATCGTTTAGGAATGTCACTATGAAGATAAAAGCCGACGAAAGCATTGCAGAGGTGTCCGCAGCGTCCATCTATGCAAAAGTCATGCGTGATGGGCTAATGCACGAGCTAGCAGAGGAATACCCAGCGTACGGATGGCAGACAAACGTTGGCTACGGTACAAGGAGTCATAGAAAAGCAATAAAGATACATGGCCTCAACAAGTTTCATCGCACTTCTTTTAAAATACCGAGCATCTGAAAATGTCTAAAGTTTACTACGGCCGTAGTAAACTTTAGACAAGTAAAGATGAGTAATAAAAAAGAATGAGGGGAAATCCGAGAAAAAGCGGATTTAAAGCGGATTTTGAGTGATATACATCACGGTGAAAATAACAGATGCGATGTATGATGTTTTTGACATATAAAGCAAAGGGGTAGCTTCATGGGTGCACGTAAGTCAAGCCAACAAAATGTCCGTAATATAACGCAAAATTCGAGCGGAACGTATTCGATTTCTTTGCCGAAAGCTCTCGTAAAACAGCTCCGCTGGCAGAAAAATCAGCAAGTTACGGTTAAGAAGGCAGGAGAGCAGCTCATTATTGTTGATTGGAAAGGTTAAAAATGAAAATTTCCTCACTTTTTAAAAAGAAAAAGATACTAATTCTAGTACTGCTCATTCTTCTTATTATCGTTCCTAGCTTAGTGGGCCAAATAAAGAGAAACAAAGGCCTGTCAGACCTTAATACGGTTCTTCACAGTCTGCCACTGCCTAATGACTACTCAACGTCAAGTAGGTACGGCTGTCATACGGGTTTTAAAGGTGTAGAGCACTGCGATCATAGCCTACAAGCATACTTTGAAAACAGATTTGTGGTAGATGAAGGTGCGATAGAAGAGAAGCTTATTCAAGATAAATGGACTAAAGCGGGAGTGGAGTTCCCTAGAGAAGATGTTTCATATTTCTATAGAGTTGATGAAGAAAGTGGGCGTAATGTGTGTGCTGAACTTGGCCCATCAATAACTGATAGACTTGCGTACACCATACAACTCGAAGGTAGCGATTTTCAAGATTGTGCTGAGTATTGGTTTCGCTGATGAGCACAACAAGTACTGGACGTGACGCTGAAGCACACGTAGCAGAGTATTTAAAGTCGAAAGGTCACACAATAGTGGATTTAAATTGGCGGACTCGGTGGTGTGAGATTGATATTGTCTCGCAAGACAAAAAGTGTGTGTATTTTACCGAAGTGAAGTATCGTTCCTCATCTGATTGGGGTAGCGGGTTCGACTATATTACGAAAAAAAAGCAGCAACAGATGAGATTTGCCGCCGAATTCTGGATCGCTCAGAATAAGTGGAAGAAGGAATCGGTTATTTTGGGAGCTGAAGTAGACGCAGATCAGAAAATAACTATCATTGAAATTTCTTAAGCTTGCGTACGGGCTTTTTTTCTGGAAAAATCGTCTCATGGATCGTCATGAAATTGAGAGATTTTACGATTTTACTTCGCGTTTAAAACCAGCAATAAACTATGGTTGGGAACCTGATGCTGGAATAGTTCGCATTGATCCAGATGTTGTCGTTGCTGTTAGTTGCTCACCAGTTGGTGGAGGTAATATTCACGCTGTAGATATTCAAGTACACCCAACGCTTGCAGCCTCATCAATTGCGTCAATTGCTGGGGTGAGGTTTCCAATGATCGCAAAATTTTCGCGATTTGGTTTCCTAGGCGACGAAGGTATTGAATTGCCGCCTTGCACAGTCGAACAGGGACGATTGCAGCAGGTGAATCAGGTACTTGCAACAGCCTGCGAACTAATCCGAGTCTAAAAAACGTTTTTTCGTAAAGTGTGATAAATGTCACGAAAGACTATTGATATACATCACAAAAGTAGTATAATCGTCACTTGTCATGGGAAAAACAAGAAATTTTGAAAAAGATGCTTTGCTCGAAGCAGGACAACGAATCCTACCCTTACTAAACACTGTTTATAGCGAAATGGATAGTCCTCTCGCGATGACAGAAGGTAAGGGTATTTGGTTCCAGCCGGTAAAATGCATCAGAGACGGATCTCCAAAGTTGTCGCTAGTCGGTGGTGAGTTGGTTAAGGTAGTTGCAACTATTGGAAGTGACGTTGGTATCACAACCCCTCTTGGAGTCAAGACACCTGCAGTTTGCTATGCGAGTAAGTCTGATGATGAGTTTACCGATGTAGCGCTAGTAGGCGCACTCAATAGACAAATACCATTGAATGATGCATCAGGGCTAGTAGTTCAGAGAGGATTAGCTCAAATTACTACGGTTAGCGAGCATGCGGCACACGTTGCAGGTGTTTCCTTTGAACCGGTTCAAGTGCAACCACGTTTTATACTGTCTTGGTAAACCACGCTAGAGCGGCTGCAGCATCTCGCTTGCGCCATGCAGCGTTGGTTTGTGCGACTTCCAGGCCTTGAGCGTAGGTGCGCTCCAGCATTGGCTCCATACGCGGTCTGAAGAACTTCTCGTATTCAGTAATCATCTTTTCGTCCGCAAAGGTGCGTGCGGCGTACAGCGGCGTGCGCGCAAAGCTCAGATCACGGCCAATGTTTTCCTTTAGCCACGCCCAGTTTTCTTGTAACCATTGCCACGCAGCTTGCCGTGAGTGACGGTTCATGAAGCTATAGGCGATCCAGTAGCTGAGGTCTTGCAATTTAATGACGTCGCGATCCTTTATAAGTTCGAATACTCGCGTATGTAATTCTGGTTGCTCAAAGCTACAAAGCGCGCTGCTGATTGACATGCGTTCGTCGCTCGAATTCGAGCTCTTGTACATCGTTAATAATTGGTCAAATTCGACTTCTCCTCCGTGGCGAGCGGCTGTTGAGTAGATGATTGCGCGTAAATCTGGATTAATTGGTGCGTCAGACGCTATTTTTGCCGTGTACTGCACAAGAGCTTTCTTAACAGTTTCATCATGATCAGCGCCAGCAGCCATGGAAATTATCACCGGTCGCAGTAATGTATCAAGATGATTTTCGCTATCTTTCTTCTCCCAGCCGAGGCGCGATAGCTGTTTTGCGGTTAGCTTGATGATGAATGGCTTCATAGCGTCGCGTAAATTGTCGTCAGTGTCTGTCTTCGATAGCGTGGCGCGGATTGAACCGATACTGCCTGCGATAGTTTCCCACGCGCTGAGGCTGTCTTCGCGAGCGTAATGGCCAAGCAACTCCAGATATTCGGTGACGGGTTGATAACCAGCTTTTGTGACTTCAAAGCCGTCTGATAGCAAGCCCATGCGATCAATAGCTTTGAGCTTACCATCATCAATCGCGGCAAGTTGTTTCTGCTGCAAATCATGTGAATAATCCACGCGGTAAAATCCACGTTGACCCTCGTTCAGCTGCAGAGGAATTTGCTTAAATGGCACGTTGTTCTCGGCTTTGTCTGCAATATCTCTATCCAGCCCACTTGTCAGCAGCGGCAGCGGCCAAATGCTGTCATCGTTGCGTGCGTTTGAGGCAGGATTAGTGACAAAACGTTCTTGCTTGATTTTCAAGTGATCGTTCTGTTGCTCGACAGTCACCAGCGGAAAGCCTGATTGGCTCGTCCAGGCGTGCATGAATTCCTTCACTGGCTTGCCAGAGACTTTTTCTAGCGCTGCCCAGAGATCTATGGTGTGGGTGTTTTTGTAGGCGTGTGTTTTTAGGTAGTATCGCAAGCCATCACGGAAATCATCAGGGCCGAGGTAATCATGCAGCATATGGATAACGCTCGCGCCTTTTTGGTAGGAAATAGCATCAAAAATCGTGCGGATTTCATCCGGGTGGTTAATTGGCACTTCGATAGGGTGCGTATGCTCGAGTGCATCGAGCTTGAGTGCATGCTGTTGCTCATCGACTGCAAATTGCGTCCACAATTGCCACTCAGGGTAAAGTGAGTCGACGGCCAGGTATTCCATCCAGCTGGCAAAGCCTTCATTAAGCCAGAGGTCAGTCCACCAGCGCATGGTTACGAGGTTGCCGAACCATTGATGTGTGAGCTCGTGCGCGACAACCAAAGCCACCCACTGCTTAGAGCTGAGGCTGGTATGCGGGTCGACAAGCAATGCTTGCTCGCGGAACGTAATAAGACCCCAGTTTTCCATAGCACCACTAGCAAAATCTGGCAATGCGACGAAATCGCACTTTGGCAGCGGAAACGGAATGTCGTAGTAATCCTCGTAGAAGTCCATGCATGTGGCTGCGATATCGAGGGCGAAGTCGGTGTGCTCGATCTGGTCTGCTGTCGCGAAGGTGTTAATTTCGACGCCTGATTTACTTTTGGTTGTCTTTTTCTCAAGATCGCCAACCACGAAGGCAAGTAAGTACGTGCTCATGATGGGTGTTGTTTCGAAGACCGAGGTCGTTTGACTTGCTTTGCTTGTTTGCGTGCTAATAGGCGTGTTGGAAAGTGCCGTTTCGCCCTCAGCATGCGTCAGTGTAAAATCAAACGTCGCCTTAGCTTCAGGCTCATCGATACACGGAAATGCTTCGCGGGCATGGTGGCTTTCGAACTGAGTCGCGATAATTATTTCTTGTTTATTTTCACCGTGGAAGCACGGGTAGATGCCTTCCATGTTGCGAGTAATCTTGCCATTAAACTGCAATTCAACGGTGAAATCTCCAGGGTAGATCGTTGCATCAGTGTGCAGGCGAACCTCTTCAAAGGACTTTTGTGGATTAATACGTGAAATGCCGACCTCTTGGTCACCAGATTTTTTGTCGTGTTTGGTGATTTTCGCTGAAGTTATCTTTAGTCCATGCTGGTGGAACGTTAGTCTTTTGCTTGGTTTGCCAGTTTTGCGGCCTCTAATGGCTACAGAACCACTGAACGACTGTTTATCTTTTGATAGTAAAAGATGTAAATCATAATGCTCAGGAGCAAAGTGCTCAAAAAGCCGTGTCACGTTTTTACTCATTACCAAATAGTATAGCTTACTCAGTATGTCGACGTCATAAACATCGCTTATACAGTATAAATGTTATATAATAAATATGTTATGAGCGAGATTCTCCCAGAAGGTTTTGAAGCTTCACCAAGTGAGCTTTTAGCTCAAAACATTGGTTTGTGCTACAAAGCAGCGCGAACAATGTTTAAGGGTGACCAGGATTCGCGTGGGATCAATGACAAGATTGTTGCGACAACATGGTTTCTTGTTTTACGTCATGGTACATTTTTGGAATTTGATGATTATGTCCAGGATGCTGCGGAAGCGTTCCTCAAAAATGCAGACCGTTACGACCCGGCTAAAGGAAGTGCTTCTCACTTTTTCATGACTAATATGCTAGCAGGAATACAAAGGGCAGTTGCAAATTCGGGCACTGGTAGACGCATACCGATATCTGCCGCCAGAGAATTCCCAGCTCAAGAAATGATAGATGTTGAATATGTTCCCGATGCGGAGGGATATGGTTTTGCAGAGGAAAGTGACGGCTACGGAATGAGCCTTATACCCGAAGAAGATATACAAGCGCTGCCTAGTAACGACATTATTGATGAAGCTGTAGATGACTACTATTTTGATCTTGAAACTCAGATGTGTAACCCCGCAGCAATTTTAGGGATATTGTTGCATTCATTATCTGAAAAAAGCCGCCGTGAACTGGAAAGTTATTTTATTGATGGACTTACGCAGCAAGAGATTGGAGAGGATCAAGGTGTCACGAGTGGCACAATAAGCTACAGAATCCAGCAATCACTAAAGAGGATGCAGGTATTAGCTAAAGAGTTTGGTTTCGATAGCCCTTTTTAGTATCCGGCCTTGTGTTATAATGTCTGCAGCAGTCCGGCCAGAGAGGTCGGATTTTTACATTCTAGGAGGATGAAAATGGAAATAGATATTAAACAACTCGCACAAGCGATGAAATTGATTGCAGAAGAGAAGAATTTGCCAGAAGACGTCGTGCAAGAAATCGTCGAGTCGGCGTTAGCTGCTGCTTACAAGAAAGATTTTGGCGATAGAGAGCAAGAAGTCCGCGTAGCGGTAAACCTTGCGACTGGTGAAAGCGACGTTTTTATCAATAAAGTCGTTGTTGAAGAAGTGCTTGATCCGAATTTTGAAATTTCAATGGCTGATGCAAAGAAAATCAAGAAAGACGCTAAGCCGAATGATGAAGTTGAACAGTATGTTGAAATCAAAACCTTTGGACGTGTCGCAGCACAAACAGCCAAGCAGGTTATTATGCAGCGCCTGCGTGAAGCTGAGCGCGAAGTTGTTATGGCTGAGTACGAGGACAAGATCGGACAGATTATTAACGGGATTGTTACTCGCGTAGAACAGCGTATTGTTCGCGTCGAGATTGGCAAGGCGCAAGGAATTATGCCTGCGAGTGAGCAAAGCTCCAGTGAGCGCTACTTTGTCGGACAGCGTCTGAAGGTATACCTGAAAGATATTGAAAAGGGCTTCCGTGGACCGCAACTGATTGTCAGCCGAGGTTCTGCCGAGCTTGTACGTCAACTGTTTGAGCAAGAAGTGCCAGAAATGGAAAATGGCGCAGTTGAAATGAAGGCTATTGCCCGTGAAGCTGGTGTGCGCACAAAACTCGCCGTGCATTCGACAGTCCAGGGAGTTGACCCAGTCGGCACCTTTGTCGGTGGTCATGGTACTCGTGTCAACGCAGTTGTGAGCGAAATTGGTGAGCAAGAAAAGATTGATATTGTGACCTGGGATGAAGATCCTGCGACATTTATCGCAAATGCGTTAAGTCCTACTAAGGTTGCGAAGGTAGAAATTCAGTCAGGTGAAGAGAAGAAAGCAAAAATTATTGTTCCTGAGGATCAACTGTCGATCGCAATTGGTAAAGGTGGACAGAATGTTCGTCTTGCAAGCAAGCTGACCGGCTACGAACTCGATATAAATGCCAATAAAGAGTCCGAAAAACCAGAAGAGACTGAAGAGAAAGAGCCAACTGATAAGCCGAAGAAACCTGAAGCAGTCAAGAAAGAAAAGCCAAAACTGAAGCGCAAGAGCGAATTAGAAAGCGACTTGCTTTCAGCCATCGACGAACACGGCGAATAAGATGAGTTCAAGTGGCGATTCGCCTGAAAGCCTGCGTGAGTATAGAAGAAATTGACTCACCACATATGATGCATCAAGAATGGCGGATGACATACTCTTTGTTGAAAAGGCTATTGAATCGCATATAGATTTTGAACCATTCCATCAGGATGGAGATGTAGATAAGTTATTTAGTGCAGCGTGCAACCTGGTTGCTTTTATGAGAGAGTACGAAGAAAGAACTCGTGGCCTCAAGCTCCCAGGGGAGGATAGAGTATTAGCAGTCGGCATTGACGAGTGCTAATTTGAACGTGTATACTTCTATGTATGCAAGATGATTTTCAAGATTTCCTCCAACATTTAAGCGATAACGCGCTGCAAAGTTTGCGGCATGCTGATGGCATCGCGCGGGCGACTGGGTCTGCCTACGTCGGCACCGAGCATTTGCTCCTTGGCGTGTTAGCGCAGCAGCAATCTCTGGGTGCAAAAGTACTCAAAGACCAGGGCGTGACGCTGGAAAAAGCTCGCTTAGCGATGAATCTCACCGCGAACGTCAATATGATGTCGAATATGGGCGCAAAAGGACTATCCGAAGCAGCAAAACTAACGCTCAAAATGGCCTGGGAAGTTGCGCAGGAGTATGCGCAAGATACGTGCGGTACTGAACATATCGTCTATAGTATTCTTAGCCAAAAAAACGCGTCAGCGACTGCGCTACTGCGTAATATGAGTGTGCCGATTGATGATACACTCAATCACCTCGAAAGTTTGCTCAACCGTCAAAGCTACAGCCATTCTGAGGGTGGTGAAACCAAAACACGTCGACGCAAAGGTAAGAAGACAATGGTGGAGACGTATTCACACGATCTCACCGCCCAAGCCAAAGCTGGGAAGCTTGATCCAGTCGTCGGCCGCGATGTGCAAATTCGCCGCTTGGTGACGATTCTTAATCGCCGCACAAAAAACAACCCAGTTCTTATTGGTGAGCCTGGCGTTGGAAAAACGGCAATTGTCGAGGGCGTCGCGCAGCGAATCGTGAACGATGATGTGCCTGATGCACTTATCGATAAGCGTATCCTGATGCTCGATTTAGCGGCAATGATCGCAGGCACCAAGTACCGCGGTGAATTCGAAGATCGATTGAAAAAAGTTATGAAAGAACTCGAGGAAGATGATCAGACAATTGTCTTTATCGACGAAGTGCACCAAATTGTCGGTGCAGGCTCAGCCGAAGGTTCCATGGACGCAGGAAACATCCTAAAACCAGCGCTCGCACGCGGGAAGATTCAGATGATTGGTGCGACAACGACCAATGAATATACCAAACATATTGAAAAGGACGCAGCGCTAGAGCGTCGCTTGCAGCCGATTATGGTGCCGGAAACCAATGAGCAAGAAACACTTGCTATTCTACGAGGTTTGCGAAAACATTATGAAGATTTCCACGCGGTAAAAATTAGTGACGACGTCCTTGTAGATACGGTCGCACTGGCCGCACGATATGTCCAAGACAGATATATGCCGGATAAGGCGATAGACCTGCTAGATGAGGCTGCTGCACATTTGCGTGTTGAAAAGGGTAAAACGCCGCCGCGCGTGCGCGAGCTGCAAAAAGAAGCCAAGCTCGTCCAAGTGCGCATTGATGAGGCAGTTGATAACGAAGATTATGAGCAGGCAGCGAAAGAAAAGCAGCGCGCGAGCCAGATTCACGAAGAACTGCAAGAGCTTCTGAAAGCCGGCTCCGGCGAAAAGCGGCTGACGCTGACGAGTGACGATATCGCTGATGTGGTGTCACGCATGACAGGCGTGCCAGTCAGTAAAGTTATCCGCTCTGAGGTGTCGCAGTTAATGAACCTTGAGAAAAAACTCGGACAACACATCATTGGGCAAGACGAGGCAGTTACAGCAGTTGCAAAGGCGGTCAGACGCAGCCGCAGCGGCGTGTCTAGCAGTCAGCGTCCGATCGGGTCATTTATATTTATGGGTCCAACAGGAGTCGGAAAAACTGAACTCGCCCGTAAACTCGCGAGTGAATTCTTCGGATCTAAAGATTCGTTAGTAAAAATCGATATGAGTGAGTTTGCTGAGCGTCATACGACGTCGCGGCTTGTCGGTGCGACAGCTGGCTATGTCGGCTATGATGATGGTGGACAATTGACGGATAAAATTCGACGTCAGCCTTACTCAGTGGTGTTGTTCGATGAAATCGAGAAGGCGCATCCAGACGTGTTCAACATGCTGCTGCAAATCCTCGAGGATGGTACGTTGACTGATGGTAAGGGCCGCAAGATTAATTTCAGTAACACCATCGTCATCATGACGAGCAACATAGGTGCAGATAAGTTGCAAAAAGAAGCCAAGCTTGGCTTTGAAGCTGACGATCGAAGTGATATCAAGGATCTCGATGCGCTTCATGAAAAGAACAAGGATGAGGTGAAAGCTGAGCTGAAAAAGATGATGCGGCCAGAGCTTTTGAACAGAATCGATAAAGTCATTGTATTCCGCGCCTTAACGAAGGAAGATGCACTAGAAATAGTCGATTTGTTAGTCGGCGAGCTAAAAGAGCGACTAGTTCGCAAGGGCATTGGCGTCGAGCTTTCGACAGCAGCCAAGCAGTTGCTCATTGAAAAAGGCTATGACGATAAGAACGGCGCAAGACCGCTCAGGCGACTCCTGCAAGATGAGGTTGAAGATTACATTGCAGAACAGCTTATCGCTGACAAACTGCAAAAAGGGGATATTCTCAAAGTCGGTGTTCGTGCAGGAAAACTTGAGTATTCGATAGCGAAAGAAAAATCTCAGAACCAACGCAAAACATCTTCTAAGAAGTAAAACAGCACAAAAAGTGCTACAATCGTAGCTATGCATAAGCGAATTGCAGCGTGGATACTCGTCTTTGGACTGTTTGCAGGCGGCTTTTATGCGACCTATCGTAGCCAAGATATTATTGATTGGTGGAAGCTTCGTGATTATGAGCCAAGCTCGCGTGTTGTTTCTATTGTCGCAGCTACCGGTATGAACAACGAAGGTCGCAAGTTGTTCTATATTAACGATCCGAAAATTACTGATTCTAAGGATCAGTTCAATGAACTCTGCCGCACCTCGAACGAAATCATTGTTCTTGGGTGCCATATCCGTGGACATGAGATCGTTATATACGATGTAGATGATGAGCGTTTGAGAGGCATCGTTGAGGTGACAGCTGTGCACGAAATGCTGCACGAGGCGTTTGATCGTCTCAGTTCAACCGAAAAAGAAGAAATTGTTGCGCTACTTGAGAGCTACTATGACGAAATAAAGCTCGATGATGCGCGATTGCAGGAGACAATTACCTCGTATGCAAATAGGGATCCATCAGTCGTGCCAAACGAGCTACATTCGATTCTTGGCAGCGAAAAGCGGAATTTACCTGATCGACTTGAGGAGTACTACAAGCGGTATTTTGACGATCGCTTAAAGGTAGTCGCACTTGCGGAGGCGTACGATGATGCGTTTGCGCAGCGACAGGAACAGATAGAATCGTACGATGCGCAGTTAAGTGAGCTACAAGGAGATATCACGCAGCTAGAAATAGCGGTGACAGAACAAAGCAGCAGCCTCCAGGCGCGCCGCGTGCAACTCGATCTACTGCGTTCAAGCAATCCGGAGTCATATAACGCACAAGTACCTGGCTTTAATGCAGCGGTGAACACCTATAACGGTGACGTCGCGCGTTTACGCTCACTGATCGATGAATACAATACGATAGTCGCGGCGCGAAATGATATCGCTCTTGAAGAGCGCGAGCTCGTCGAAGCAATCGACTCACGTGTCGAATCGCTATAGTACAATACGTATCAGATGGGAAAGAATTCAAAAGTCTATATTTGCTCAAATTGCGCTCATCAAACGAGTAGCTGGGCTGGGAAATGTCCAAGTTGTGGCGCTTGGAGCACGCTGCAGGAGCAACTGCAGGTCACCACGAGTGGGGTAAAATCAAGCGGCAAGAGACTTGAAACAGCGAAAATATCGGACGTTGTCAAGAAAGAGACCAAGGAGCGTCTACTAACTGAAGATAGTCAGCTCGATGTCGTTCTCGGTGGCGGCTTAGTCGCTGGCAGTGTTGTCTTGCTCGCAGGCCAGCCAGGCATTGGAAAAAGTACTATATTGATGCAAATCGCGCATTCACTCGCTAATAAGAAAAATGTGCTTTACGTTAGCGGTGAAGAATCATCACATCAGGTTGCGAGTCGTGCCAGCAGACTTGGTGCTTCAAAACATGAGCTAAAGTTGGCTTCATCAACTGTCGCAGATGATATCGCTAACACGATTGCTTCTGGTGAGTTCGATGTGGTAATCGTTGATTCTGTACAGACGATTGCTGCAAACGACATTGCATCAAGTGCCGGGAGTCCGTCTCAGATAACGAACAGCACACAGCTGCTCACGAAAGCTGCAAAAGTCAGCGATACAACGCTGATTATCGTCGGACACGTGACCAAGGAGGGTTCTATTGCTGGGCCGAAACTGCTTGAGCATAGCGTTGATGTTGTACTGCAGCTCGAGGGCGACCGATATGGCGGATTTAAGGTGCTTCGAAGCGTGAAGAATCGTTTCGGTTCAACCAACGAGGCTGCTATTTACGAAATGGCTGAAGAGGGTTTGAGGCCAGTTAATAACCCTTCAGCTGCCTTGCTTGAAGAACGTCAGGTGACTGACGGGTCGGTTGTATGCGCGACCATGGAAGGCTCACGGCCGCTTCTGGTTGAGATTCAAGCATTGGTAAATCCGACATCTTATGGCTATCCGAAACGTTCTGCAAGTGGTTTTAACCTCAATCGACTGAACTTACTTGTAGCAATGCTCGAGCGACGGACAAAACTGACCCTAGCGGACAAAGATATCTATGTGAATGTTGTCGGTGGTATTGATGTGAATGAACCAGCTGCTGATCTGGCGATAGCCATGGCGATTGCATCGGCGAGTAAGGGAATGCAGCTAAAGAAAAATGCCGTCGTATTCGGTGAGCTTGGTTTGTCTGGAGAAGTTCGTCATGTGCCGCATATTGACAAGCGCATTGCCGAAGCTAAAAAACTTGGCTTTGAAGCCGCTGTTGGACCCAAAGTACGCACCGGTAAAAAACCAGTCCTTCTCACCAGTGTGAGCGATGTGCGTAGCGCATTAAATACGTTTCTCGAAAAAGAATAGTTCTAACTTAGTGACGAAAGCGCGAACTAGGAGGCCGTGCTATGGGCCTCCACCTCCGCCGCCACCGCCTCCAGAAGGAGCATTGACCGTCACGTCGACAGCGTCTTGTGACTCATACAGGACGCTGTCAGTAACGTTCGCCACGATAGTAACCGTTCCGTCGTCATCAGCAGTGTAGGTAAATTGGTAAATTCCAGGGCCACCGATTTCTCGGGATCCAATTGACTCTCCATCAACCGTTACTGAAACTTGACCTCTGAACTGATCCGATGCGATTGGATGTGTTCCTTGTCCGACCGACACCTCAATTGTGTATTTGCCGTTGCCTTCATCAAATGCGGAAATGGAGACTGTTGGTTTTATATCGGCGCAGTCGTGTACATCATCTTCATCCTCAGTATTGGTGTCCGAGTTATAGAATGGGTCAGCTGAATACAGCTCTGCGTTGCCCTGAGTGCGTTCTTCAATCGCAAGTGGCGGTGTACATTCAGTCGCCTTCTTGCTACTTACTTTATCAATCAGCACTTTTTCTGTTGATGAGCCACTACCTGGGCGCTTGTACCATGAAGGGAAGAGGTCTGTCGGTGAGCTTGGCTCCCGTGATGCCACGCCAACGTGTTGACGCACGACGTAGGCCGGAAGTTCTTGGATACCGGCTGGACGTGGGCGCGGAATTGGATCTTTATCGGCATGAGCACGCTGCATCCAGCCACGCCAGATAGGCTGTGTCATGTTTTCCATGAAGCCGGACATTTCGACTTGCCGAGTGTGGTGTCCTACCCAGACGCCAGCAGCGTACTTTGTGCTAAAGCCCATAATCCATCCGTCTTTGCTATCGTTGGTGGTACCGGTTTTGATCGAGAAGTCCCAACCGTTATAGTCATGATCTTTACGGCTCATATAGCTCGCCCGTGGGTCGCTCATCATATCAGCAACAATGTAGGCACTTTCATCACGCACGACTTGTTTGCCTTGGCTTGGCTGCCATTCACTGAGAACTTTACCTTCAGAATCTTCGACTTTGAGAATGTAGGTTTGTGGAATTTTAAGCCCGTTACGTGAAATAGTCGTGTAAGAATGGACGTGCTTATCAAGTGAAAGAAATGCACCGTCACCAATGGCTGCGGCACCGTAACACTGTGTTGGGGTGTTGAGCTCCTCGTCTGAGTAGCACTTGTATCCACCAACTTCACGTTCTTCGTCGTAGAGACCTAGGCTATCAGCAGTTTCGATCGTTTTATCAACACCAACTGCAAGCATTGATTTTACGGCAGGGACGTTACGTGAACCACCAAGTGCGTAACGCAGCGTCATTGCACCAGGATAGCGGAAGTCGTAGTTCTGCAAACAGTTGCCGCTTGGTGGCCGGGCTTTGTTCGTACATGGATAGCCTTCGAGGGGCCCCTGGGTATCGTAGAGGACGGAGCCAGCTCCAGCTGTATCGGTATGTTCAATCAGAGATAGATAATCATAAGGCTTGAAGCTTGATCCTGGAGGTAGTTTCTGCGTCGCGTAGTTGATCTCGCCAGCGCGGCTCTTGTCATTGAAGTCTGCGCCGCCGACGAGAGCGACAACTTGACCTGTCTCAACGTCTTCAGCGACGAAGGCAGCGGTATTCCCGCCCTGACGCTGTATCTGCGCCATGCCACTTGCTACTTCCTCTTCAGCGACCTTTTGCAGTTCAAGATCGAGCGTTGTCGTTACCTTCCAGCCGCCACGTTGGTAGCTCGCTTCTGTTAAGTCAAGGAGGAGCTGGTCTTTGGCGGCTAATACAAAGTGAGGCGCAACGATACCGGTATATAAACTCGGTTGCCGATCTTTGACCGTTGCTACGGTATCTTCTGCCTTCGCCGCGTCTCGCTCTTCAGTGGTGATGTAGCCTTCTTCAGCCATGACATCGAGGATGAAGTGTTGACGTCCGATAAGTTCTGCTTGGTCGTAGTACGGGCCATATGGTGAAAATGTCGGTGGTGATTTCGGAACAGCAGCTAGGAGTGCAGCCTCGTCGATAGTGAGGTCTTTGGCGGCTTTATCGAAGTAGGTGCGCGCTGCAACTTCAGCGCCGTACTCTATAGGCCCGTAAGGAGCAGCATTAAGGTAACCGGTAAGAATCTCTTCTTTTGTATAGCTTCTCTCGAGCTCAACAGAGAGAATTAGTTCTTTTATTTTACGAGTGACTGTCTTCTCAGTTGAGAAGCCAGGGGTGGTGAGCTTGACGAGCTGCTGCGTGATGGTAGATCCACCTTCGGTTACTTCTCCGCCAGTGACGTTGGTAAAGGCCGCACGAGTAATACCACGAACATTGAAACCGCTGTGATCATAGAAGTCTCTGTCCTCAACAGCAATTGTCGCGTTCTTCAGGTTGTCAGAAATCTGATCGCTCTCAACCGGCACGCGTTTTACCGCGTCATAATCTTCCCAGAGCAATACTTCTCCGGTCTTATCGTAATATCGAATACTCCCTCCGATGTTGTCACCAGAAATGTCGCGAAGGTTTGGCAAGTCTTTACGGAAATAGGCAAACAACCCAGCAAGCAAAAAGAATATGAGGACAAACGAAACGCCGGCAATTTTCATGCCCATAATCAACCCGTCGCGGCTGAACCAATACTTATAAAGACGTTTCGGATGCATGCGGAACAGCAGGCGCTTTACGCGGCCTTTCGGCATGCCTTTGTGGCGCTCTGCCTTGCGGAGCGCTTTCGCATCCTTGCGCGCTTTACTCTTCTCAGAAAGGCTACGATTGATTTTAATCGTCTTGCCGGACTTTGTAACAAATTTATTACCCTTGACGCGTCGCTTAATTGAACGGCGCTTTCCGCTGAGGTCAGGTGACTTCTTTTTAGAGGGCGTCATATCTTCTCAAAACTCCTTGAATAGTCAGTAATCTATTATAGCAAACCAAGAGCGCTTTCAAGGCTTTATGAATATCGACTTGTGCTTAATTAATATTTTACCTTTCGAATAGATAATGAATTGGTATACTTGCATATATGACTTTATCTGAAGAGCTCGCTTGGCGCGGTTTCACAAACCAAACGACCTACCAAGATCCTAGTGTGCTGGATGGTGATCCGATTTCTTTTTACTGGGGCGTCGACCCGAGTAGCGATTCGATGACGATTGGTAACCTTGCAGCTGGCATGATGGCACGATGCTTTATGAAGCATGGACATAAAGCGGTGCTACTTGTTGGCGGGGCAACGGGCATGATTGGTGATCCTGACGGCAAAGCACAAGAGCGTGATCTGCTCACTATGGACGATATTGCGCGTAACAGAGAGGCGATCTCTGCGCAGTACAACCAGATTTTCGACGGTATGAGTTTCAAGACCGTAGATAACTATGATTGGTTTAGCGGCATCGGCTATCTGCAGTTTCTACGAGAAGTTGGCAAACACGTACCGATGCGCCAGATGCTTAGCCGTGAATTTGTGCAGTCACGCCTTAGCGAGGACGGCGCCGGTATAAGCTATGCAGAGTTCAGCTACTCATTAATTCAGGGCTATGATTTCTTGCACCTTTACCGTGAGCATGGCGTAACGCTGCAGCTTTGCGGCGCTGATCAGTGGGGTAATTCTATCGCTGGCGTAGAACTTATACGACGCATAGAGGGTGGCGAAGCGCATATTTGGTCATCACCACTCGTTATCAATAAAGCTACTGGCAAGAAGTTCGGCAAAACCGAAGAAGGTGCAGTCTGGCTCGATGCAGGCAGGACAAGTGTTTATAAATTCTATCAGTTTTGGATCAACGCCGATGACGAAGGCGTCGAGGAGTATATGAAGATATACACTGACCTCGACAAAACCACCATAGAGGAAGTGATGGACGCGCACAACGAAGCTCGGAGCAATCGTCTGGCACAAAAGCGCCTTGCTTATGAAGTCACGAAAATCGTCCATGGCGAAGCACGGGCTCAATCGGTGCAGCGAGTGAGCGAAACATTATTCGGCGGAGAATCCTATGATGCACTTGGTGAGCAAGATTTCCGTGAACTTGAGGGTGAATTGACGCTGGTGAATGCGAGCGATGGAGCGATGTTGGTTGATGTGTTAATCGAGTCAGGACTGGCTGGATCGAAGCGCGAAGCAAGGGAGTTTCTGTCCAGCAATGCAATTTACATAAATGGTCAACAAATTCCACTCGAAAAGGAGTCACTGACAAGAAGCGACACCCTGCATGAGTACGTTGTATTGCGCCGCGGGAAAAACAAAACAGCACTCATAAAGCTGAGCTAATAGATTTATTGCGCAAATTCACGCGTAAACTGATACAATAATCGTCCTATGGCAACAAAATCCACGAATAAGCAGCAAAAGAAACTTCAGAAGGCTGATCACTACGACGATGACAGCTCAAGCTATCTCAAATACTGGGATGGCCGCGACTACGAGCAAGCTTCTGAAGAGGTCGCACTGCGAAAGTTACTAAAGGGCAAAAAGTTTAAGAAAGCTGTCGATGTCGGTGGAGGATACGGCCGCTTATCTGTCGTCCTTCGAGATTATGCAGATGAAGTGACGCTTGCTGAGCCGTCACAGCAGCAGCTCGATATTGCAAAAGATTTTCTAAAGGGGAAGCCAAAAGTTATCGCGAAAAAGGCACAAGCAGAGAATCTTCCATTTAAAGATGGAGAACTCGACCTCGCTATGGTCATACGCGTCATTCACCATTTGCCGAATCCGGTGCCAGCATTCGAGGAAATTTCACGCGTGCTGAAGCCGGGCGGATACTTCCTGATTGAGTTTGCGAACAATGCTCACTTCAAGAATCGTCTGAAATATACCGCGAAGCTGCAGCGGTTGCCTGTCGATCCAGTTGATATTAAGACCGAAGCAGGCCGTAAGAAAAACGATATCCCGTTTGTGAACCACAACCCGAAAACAGTGAAAAAGCAGCTAGCGCAAAGTGGGTTCAAGCTTGTTGATCAACTATCGGTATCAAACCTGCGCTCGCAGAGTCTGAAAAAAGTTATTCCACATAAGACACTAGTGAGCCTTGAAAAAGCAATGCAGCGCCCACTCGCCAAGACGTATTTTGGCCCGTCAACGGTGTACCTACTACAGAAGGTATAATTGACAAAAAATAATAATTATGATATGATGATATCATGAGGCGTATTACTGCACTTCTCGCGGTGGGGGCATTACCTCTTTCAGCATGTTCTGGACTTAAAGAAGGATTTGAAACTAACCGAGAAACTGGACGCAAAATCTCAGAGATTTACACCGATGTTACTGTCCATGAAGATCCATGCTTAGAGGTTGTGTATGCCCAAGGAGAAGTTCACCCTTATGAGGGCGCACGGTTGACCTCAACACCGGAAAGAGTTGAGGATGCGTCAAATCGTTTAGGAAAGTTTGAACCAAATGATGAGATTACGGTGATGGGATGGGTCGATACAGGTGCTGCAGCTTATCCAGACAATGGAACGCTCGAAGACGGTAGCGAGCCTTGGGATGGTAACGAATGGCTTGTCCTAGCTGATGGCTCTGGGTATGTAAATCACGCAGCGGTTCGTAACCAGCCCACCAGTCTAGTAATCGAAGACGGAGCTGTTACTGAGGCCTACTCGCACCTATCAGAGCAAGAGTTAGTATCTATGCTTCTTGATACGCTCGTTGAACTGGATCCTGCCTGCGAGCAGCCGCTCCCTTGATAGATGTAACGTGATACTTGATACTGTCTTGTATGCAACTAACGGAATTACGTGGTGTTGGCGAGACTTTAGCAAAGAAGTTTCGCATACTTGGAATTTTTTCTGCTCAAGAGCTCGTTGATGCTGTGCCACGTCGCTATGATGATTATTCTGAAATTACTAGTGTTTCAAAAATAAAACCAGGCCTGGTCACACTTAAAATCCGGTTTGGCACGCCGACGCAGCGTTATTCTCGTGGAGGCTTACACATGACTGAAGCCCTGGCCAGCGATGAAACAGGCAGTGTCAAGGTAACGTGGTTTAATCAGCGTTACCGTGCACAATCGCTAAAAGTAGGCGAAGAATACTATTTGTCTGGTGAATTTTCACCGAACCATCGGTACTTCAGCATCGTTAATCCAACGATTGAGCTAGCAAAAAGCTTCCCGTTGCATACAGCTAGGATGGTGCCGGTCTATCGCACGACCAAAGGCCTCGGCATAGCTCAGATTAGAAAGGCTGTTAGAAGTGCGCTTGATACGTTGCAGTTTGAAGAAACTCTGCCTTCGTGGCTGCTGAAGCAGGAGCAGCTTATGCTCCGTAAAGAGGCTCTGGAGCAGATGCACTTTCCGTCATCTAAAGAGAAGCTTCAAGAAGCTCGCAAACGATTAGGGTTTGAGGAAGTTTTTCAGCTGACATTAGCAAGTGAGTTAAACAAAGCTGAACGGTCCAAGGAAAAATCGCTATCCATCGCGCTTAACGAAGAGGCAGTCGCGTCTTTTGTAGATTCGTTGCCATTCAAGCTAACGAACGATCAGCGCAAAGCTGCATGGGAAATTCTGCAGGATATGGAAGGCGACACGCCAATGAATCGTCTGCTTGAAGGTGATGTTGGCTCCGGGAAAACGTTAGTTGCTGCCATTGCGGCTCTTAATACGTCGATGCAAGGCTTCCAGACGGCGTTTATGGCGCCCACAGAGCTTCTGGCACGCCAGCACGCTGAGTCGCTGCAAAAACACTTTTCGTCGCATGACAGTCCACCGGAGATCGAATTTCTAAGTGGTTCGATGTCAAAGGGAGATCGCCGTCACCCTCTAGAGCGTATAGAGAGTGGCGTTGCACAGATAATAATCGGGACGCACGCACTGTTTCAAGAATCAGTGACGTTCCACGATCTAGCGCTCGTCGTCGTTGACGAGCAACATCGATTTGGGGTTGACCAACGAAAAGCACTGCAGAGCAAAGCAAAAAAAATGCCCCATGTTCTGCACATGACGGCGACGCCGATACCGAGGTCTCTTGCGCTGACACTCTATGGTGAGCTTGACGTGTCACGCATAGAGGAGCTGCCACCCGGTAGGCAGCCGATTGGGACGCACGTTATTATTCCCGAGCAGCGCGAGAAACTCTATAAAAAACTTGCGGAACATTGCCAAGGCTCAAAGGAACAGCTGTATATCGTGTGCCCACAAATCGACGAGGGTGTCAGCAAGCGTGCGAATGCCACCACACTTCACGATGAACTTAGTAAAAAATGGTTAAAAAGTCTGAAAATTGGACTTTTACACGGCCGCATGAAAGCTGACGAAAAAGAACGCGTCATGCGAGAATTTTCCGCTGGTCAGCTTGACGCTATCGTTGCGACGACGGTAATTGAAGTTGGTGTAGACGTGCCAAATGCGACGACTATGATAATTGAATCAGCAGACAGCTTTGGATTGGCGCAGTTACATCAACTTCGTGGCCGTGTCGGTAGAGGGTCAAAACAAAGCCGCTGTTACCTTGTGCTATCTGAAAATGACGCGCCGAAAAAGCGCTTGCAGCTGCTTTCAAATGAGACGAACGGGTTTGTTCTGGCCGAGTATGATCTCGATGAGCGTGGCCCAGGAGCTATATATGGGCGTATGCAGTCAGGGGCGCTAGATCTGCGCGTCGCGAAATTATCTGATCGCGCACTGATAAAAAGTGCGAAAGCAGCAGCCCAGCAATATATCACTCGAGGTGATGATTTGTTAGAATATAAGCAGTTACACTCGCGAGTGAGCGAACTAAGAAAAATCGTAAACTTGAACTAGGAAAATAACTACTTTGTATTCTGGAACTACTTTCACAAATAAATCTGGCGCTGTTATGGGTGCTCATCAGAAAATAGATCGCACGGCGAGGAAGTACCTCGGGAAAATATGCGAGGACGAGCAATTTCCTGTCATCAAGGATATCTTGCATTTTGAAGGTAAGAATGGCCCGGATGGGATAAAGCGAAAAAGTCCAGCTGTCGACGAACCGTGGCATTTTTACGACCCTTTTGACGCTAAGGATACGAAGTTACTGGATATTATTGAGGATCACTTTGCCGAGCTTGTAAAGCAGCTAAAGAAAGGTTCACCTGAACGGGCAGCGTTTGACGCAGCGTGGCTTGCTCATGCGGTCGTGGATGGTCTGACGCCCGCGCACCAGTTCCCGTACGAGAAAAAGCTTGAAGAATTGCGTGGAGATGATTTGTCATCGCGTGATAGCCCGGCGAAAAAGCTGCTTATCCCAGGCGATACCATGTCAGAGCGAGTAAAGAACAACTGGGCGATGTG
>JAUHWW010000009.1 GCA_030427365.1 bacterium
TTTTAAACTTCATGAAGAAGACAAGGATCTCATCGAAGATTTGCAGCTGTCTGCCAGTGAGCTGATGGAGCTCACAAAATCACGCCTGAAAACAATCCAGAACATCCGTGAAGCCTACAACACGATTGCCACGAACAACCTAAACCGCGTCTTCAAACGCCTCACGAGTATCGCGATTTTTATGTCTATCCCAACGATTGTCGGTGGACTATACGGGATGAACGTCGTCTTGCCGCTGGCTGATAACCAAAATGCATTTTGGATTGTCCTACTGATTATCTTTGCGATCACGCTCGCCTTTGTTGGCTACTTTCGCTTCAAAAAATGGCTTTAAGCTCTTTAGCAACAGTTTGAACAAAGGCCTTCGAGCTCGAGGCTATGTGACTGCATAGTGAACCCATGCTTTTGTTCGATTTTATGCAGCTCGGCGAGCAAGCTAGGTTGTTCGTCAAAAGAAATAACGTCCCCACAATTACGGCAGGTCATGTGGTGGTGATGCCCGCGGAACATGTCGCTGAGTTCAAGTTTGTAGCGCCATCCTGAGTAGACGCGGGTAACAGCCCCAATTTCTTCAAAAGTCTCGAGATTTCTATACACCGTGGTTTCGTTCATGCTGTTTTTTACCAAATCAATTAGTTCCTGGATAGAGCAGGGAGATGACTGTCTAAGCATAGTTTCGAAGAGTAGCCTCCTCTCCGGTGTGTTTTTATACTTATTTCGCTTAAGGAGTTCTTTAAATTGTTGTAGTTGTTTTGTTTCGTTCATATACCTGCAAGTATACCGCTAATTGCAAGAAATTTGCAATTACAAGTCGGGCTATTTATCATTAAGATATGCTTGAAGTTGTATTTTATTCATTACTGGGCGGGGTGATATCGCTTGTAGGTGGCTTGCTACTTATTCGTAAGGAGTCAACTGCCCAGGCACTTGCGACGTATGCGACGCCGTTTGCCGCTGGCGTTTTACTGGCTGCAGCCTTTGTCGATCTGCTGCCCGAGGCACTCCACGAGGCGAATGAGCCTTCGGCTATGTTGCAGTGGGCGCTGCTTGGCTTGCTCAGTTTCTTTATCTTGGAGCGGTTTTTACGCTTTTTCCATCATCATCACGATCACGGAGGCAAAGACAAAGCATCGAACGCCCTTATCATCATCGGTGATACGCTCCATAACGCGTTAGATGGCGTGGCAATTGGAGCTGCATTCAGTATTAGTTCATCCACTGGCATTGTGGCAGCGATTGCGGTGGCAGCACACGAAATCCCGCAAGAAATTGGCGACTTTGGTTTGCTGCTCAAAAACGGCATGGAACGTATGAAAGTGCTTGTTGTGAATGTCATCAGTGCGCTCGCCACAACAGTGACAGCGGTTATTACATTTGCGCTGGGCGAACGATACGATGTGTCTGTCGCACCGCTCCTTGCGCTCACGGCCGGGTTCTTTATCTATATTGCAGCCAGCGACATCATTCCTGAAATCCATGAAAAACTGCAAAAAGGCCACCGCGATATTCGGCCGTGGTTACTGGTACTGGGAGCCGTTATCGTGATGATTATTTCACCAATTGCTCATGAGTATATTGATGCAGAGCACGATCACGCTTCTGCTCATCACGACGAATAACGTACAATAGACGTAATGGATATCATTATTATTGTGCTTTTGGCTGTTAACGCGCTAGTGCTGGTGTTTTTGCTATCACGAAACAGGCCAAAACAGTCTGAAGATTCGTCATTATTGCAGCAAAACCTGAATCATCTGTCCGACAATGTACTGAAACTGCAGGAAAATTTGCGTACGCAGATAGATACGAAAATGGACAAGAACCAAGAGTCGATGCAGCGGCAGCTTCAATCAAGCGCGAAATTGATCGCAAATGTCACCGAGCGATTGACAAAACTTGATGACACGAACAAGCGCGTTGTCGATGTGGCTGATGAGCTGAAGCAGCTGCAGAATGTCTTGCAGAACCCGAAGCAGCGAGGTGTGTTGGGCGAATTTTATCTCGAGCAGATATTGCAGAATTTGCTACCTCCGAGTGCGTATTCGCTGCAGCATAAAATCGCTGATGGCAATATCGTCGATGCTGTTATTCATCTCGACGGCAAAGTACTGCCGATCGACAGCAAATTCTCGCTGGAGAACTATAATCGTTTGCTCGAGGCGAAAGATGGAGAGCGAGCGGGATTTGAAAAGGCATTCAAGGACGATTTGAAAAAGCGTATCGATGAGACAGCGAGATACATTAACCCGAAAAAGGGTACGCTCGAGCAGGCGTTGATGTTCATCCCGAGTGAGGCAATTTATTATGACTTGCTGGCGAATAAAGTCGGCGCAGCGGGTGTGTCTGGACGCGACTTGATGCAATATGCAGCCGTTGAGAAACGCGTCGTCATCGTCGGCCCGAGTACGCTGAGTGCGATGTTGCAGGTCATCGTGCAGGGGCTGAAGAGCTTAGAAATTCAGAAAGATACGGACAAAATTCGTAAGAATATTGAGCAGCTGCAACGACATTTGATAGCCTATAACGGCTATTTCAAGAAGATCGGAAACTCATTGAGTGCAACGGTTGGCCACTACAATAACGCTGATAAAGAATTTGTGAAAATTGACAAAGATATCGTCAAAATCGGTGGCGGCGAGCAGGTCATCGAATCTGAATCAATCGACCGCCCAAAGACAGGTGATTAGTTCTCTTGCTTCATGGCGATGATGAGTGCGGCGGTCCAGGAGAAGTTTTTGGCGCCGGCAGGCTGGCCAGTTTGCGCTGAGAAGTATTCGTAAGGGCCGTGTTCTTCGACGGCTTTTATCGATTGCGCGCGAATATGTTCAGCCTCTTTCTCGTAGCCGTAACGGTCGAGGCCATCGGCAATGAGCCAATTTGTGTTGATCCATGTTGGGCCCTGCCAGTAGCCAAGTTCCTTGTACCATTCGCTTGAGAACGGCACGCTTGGCACTGGATATTTCCCAGCGAATTGTTGAGCGGAGGAGAGTAATTTTACCAGCTCTTCAGCACGTTCCTTCGTAATGCAGCCAGCGTACAGCGGCATGAGTGTCGCAATCGATGGCTCCTTTACCAATTTGCGGGTGATAAAGGTACGTGAATAGTATTGTTTGTAGAAGCCATCCCAGCAGAGTTCAAGTGCCTCTTCGGCTTTTTCCATGCTTGTTTGTAGATCTTCCGGCAATTCACGACCTATGAATTTTGCGATGTCTTTCAGGTGCGAGTTCGCACGGATAAGGACGCAGTTGAACGTGAGATCCTGCAGCGTGAAGTGAGAGCGTGAGAGAATCTTTTCAATATCCCAATCTTTGCGCTTCAGGCGTTGTAAAACCGTGAAGTACAGCAGAGAGTCAATTGCGCTGAGTCGCTGGCCAGGCGGCACGTGCTTTGTATCGCGCCGAAAAAGTAGGAATACTTTGTCCAAGCGAAGTTTCTCAACAATCGTGACCCAGAGTGGGCGTGAATGCATATGTAGTTGATCAATCCACGGCGGTGAGTTATCAAGTCCGCTCTCCCACGGGTGGATAAGCAGCGCGAGGCCTTCGTCATGAGGATCGCGTTCGCGGTAGAGCCACGAGTGATACTGCACGAGCGCGGGGAACATATCCTGATACCAGCCACGCCGCTCGACCTTATCGAGCTTTTCGCCGATGCGTACGACTGCTTCGGCCAGCATCGGTGGCTGTGTCATCCCCGAGGTCGACAGGCGATCAGGCGCGTGTGGATTACGCCACGATTGCCAGATGTTGCGATCACGTTTATGGGCGTCGCTGTCATCGAATATCATATGCGGAAGCATGCCATTTGACCACTGTCCGCGCAGGAGGCTGCGGATTTCTGTCTGAGCTCTTTGCACGTCGTACTTGGCGAGGCCGATTGCGATAAAGCAGCTGTCCCAGAGCCATTGATGTGGGTAGAGGCCATCAGCCGGCACAGTGAATCCGTCGCGCCAGTTTTTCTCAAGCACGTCACGGCACACGTCTTCGACGGATACAACTGGCGTTTCTATTTCATCCATTCCAATTAGTATAACGAAATTCGCTTACGCTTGCTTATAACAATATCCAGGGAAGGAGATATTGCTAAAACCACATAATGTATTATAATATTTATAATGAGCGCTTTTACTTTATCTCCAGTCCAAATGACTGATGCTTTTCCGTGCATTGAAAGTGGTTTAGAGTTAGCTCCGAACGTTGATCTTATTGAGCAGTACAAGTGGGAGGAGCGAGAAGATAGAGTCTCTAGCTGTGCAGTTGCGGCCGAGCTCAATGCAGCTATTCTCAGTGGAGCGCTGTCGATTGACATTGCTCGCTCCGTGCATGAGAAAGTCGCAGCGCTACCGGCACTTTGGGTTGATTTAGACCTCGACGGCCAAGAGAGAGTGAAGGCCTTTGATAATGGAAGAGATATTGCTGATATTGCTTACATAATGTACGGCTCAGGGCAAAGACTTCCATATCGTATGGTGCTCGCCACAGACTATTACTTGGATTCACGTCAGCTCGTATTCGGTAAAACGCCCGCATCAGATGACATGAAAACAACTCTAGAGTTTTTACTAGGTCGGAATTATTCGTTCGTGCTTGGTGCCGATAAACACGCAACGACAATTACATGTCTTGGCAGTGATGTAGTTGAAATTGATCCACGCAGTCCAGGCCAACCGAAATTGACTACTGTAGAAGAGTTACTACACCGTTCAACGTGTCGCAAAGACGTATTGGCGCCCTTACCAGTACTACGTACCTGTGTTGTACTCGATCCTATCGAAAGTTAGTGAAGTTGACCGGGAAGTCGAAATTGGCTTCGCGGATGACTTGCATGGCTTGCTGCAGATCATCCTTTTTTGGGCTCATGACGCGGATGCCTTCGCCCTGAATTTGGGTTTTGACTTTCGGAAGCTTTTCCTTAAGTAGCTTGGTAATTTTCTTGGCGTCGTCTTGCTTGAGGCCGTTTTTGAAGGGCACTTCCCAGATCATACGTAAGTTTGTTGTTTCGGGGTCGCGGCTGACGTCAAAGGTCTTTTGGCTGACACTGCGTATAGCGGCCTTTTTGCGCAACATGTCAATAATTGCGTCGAGGTGATATTGATTGTCGCCGTAGATTTTCACGCCCTTCTTGTCATCAAGCCATTGCAGTTCGGCGTGAGTGCCTTTGAGGTCGTAGCGGTTACCTAATTCCTTCTGCACCTGGTCGTAAACATTATTCATTTCACCAACATCATAGGTGGATTCAATATCGAATGAAAAACTTGCCATGTGAATCAGTATAAACTATTCGCTGTTATCGCGTGTTTAAGTGTATACTTAAACTAACAAAGAGGAATATCAGATGAAAATTGCAGTAATTAGCGCTAGTATGCGCGGCGAATCACAAAGTTTAAAGGTCAGCCAGTGGCTGGTCGACCACCTAAAAGCTCTCGGGGCCGAGGCTGAACTCGTTGATCTACACCAGCTGGATTTGCCGATGTATGATGTCGGCGAGACCGAGGCTCCGGATAAAGAAAAATTACTTAAAACACTTGGAGAAGCAGAAGGAGCCGTGTTCGTCAGCCCGGAATGGGACGGCATGATGAGCCATGGCTTAGTAAGCATGTTGCATTATCTTGGAAAAGAGTTGGCTCACAAACCAGTGATGCTGGTTGGTGTGTCTAGTGGCCGTGGTGGGCATTATCCACTCATGCAGATGCGGACGATGGGCTACAAAAACAATCACTATGTCATTAGCCCTGAAGCGCTGCTTGTGCAAGGAGTGAACGACATGATGAATAATCATGAGCCGGAAGCTGGCTCTGTAGATGAATCCGTGCAACGGCGCGCTGACTATGCACTGCGCAACCTGATCGAATATGCGAAGGCGCTCAGGAATGTGCGCGAGTCTGGGGTTGTCGATTTCGAAGAATTTAAGAACGGCGTCTAACCGTCATAACTCTATCAATACAAACGTGTTAAGATAGCGTTATGGTTATGCTCAAGCTCTCAGCGTTCATGCTGACTCTGGGCGAATACGAGGTAAATGGGACAGGATTCCTTATAATCGCGCTCGGCGGTATTGCGCTGTTTTTGCCATTTTGGTTTCTGCGGGATTGGTTTTTACAGCGTTGGCGAATAAAACACACCATGATCACGGTAAAATATGAGCCGCCAAGTGGCTTAAGTCCGGCGGAGATGCAGCACCTTTTCGGTAGTTTGCCGTTCGAGAGGACGCTCGCAGCAACGCTCGTTAGTATGTTGCACCAGAGTTACATCCATATTGAGGTGAAGGGGGAGCGAAAACTTTTCAAGCTTGGTCCGAAAAGCTCGGCATCAGCAAACAGTTATGAGAAATTAGTTCTCGAACATATGGGTGAGCACGGAGTTACCTTCGATGACTTGGCCTCGTCGATGGCAAGCGATGCAACAGCTCGTGCTTTTCGCCGCGGCGTGCATGATGTACTTAGAGAAAAAAAGCTTATTGCTGGTAAGCAGGTAAACCAGTTCTTCATTCGTTCGCTAAAAATAACGATTGTACTACTGCTCACAGTCGTCTGGTGGCCGCTGTTTGTCTTTGCGCTAGTCCACACTTTAAGTGTTAGCGTTTCGGACTTCTCATCAATAGCGGATTTTGCAAGCTACGGCGCGACGTACTCCGCCATTCTACTATTACCACTCATAATTGCGAGTGTCTTCGTAATGAAGTACCGATCGCAGCTGCTTGGCAGGCGATGGATGGCGACGCCGAAGCTAGACAGGCAGTGGCCGCAAATAATTGGATTTCGGGAGTTCACTGTGCACTGTTACCGGAGTAAGCTGAAATTTTCCAGCGATGAACTGAGCAAAAAAGCCCGAATAAGTATCCTGCCGTATGCCATCGCATTTGGCGCTGCACGAAACTGGCGTGATATTGTCAGCTAGCTTGTGGTGCAGCTGATTTCCAGATAGAATAGAAGTCAATGGAACAGATTGATGATGCGCGGAAACATCTGCGTCATACGTTTGAGGGATTAGCCGATAAGCGGGCTATTCTGCGCGCTCCAGAGCTTCGTGCGTTGTTTGACGGAATACGCGAGATAGCACCAGAAAAGCGGGGTGAGTACGGCCAAGCGGTCAACGCCCTCAAGCAAGAGGTGCAGGGATGGGTTGATGAGTCAGAGCAGTTGAGTGAGAGCGATGATGTGACACCGATAGACATCACCGCGCCGATGGATATAAACGGCAGTATGCCGCAGTTTTTACCCGCCAGCCAGGGCTCGCAGCATCCGCTCACGACAGAGATGAATGACATCTGTGACATCTATCAGCGGATGGGATTTGTCGTTGAAGAATCGCGCGAAATTGATGACGACTACCACATGTTTGGCTCGCTTAACTTCCCAGAGGATCACCCGGCGCGCGATGATTACGATACATTTATGACCGAGGAGGGGCTGATTGCGCCAGCGCACACCAGCACGATGCAAAACCGCGTCCTGAAGAAATATGCGGACAATCTCAAAAATGGCGAGCCGATTGCCGTGGTGGTGCCGGATCGGGTCTTCCGCAACGAGGATTTGGATGCGACGCACGAGCATACGTTTTATCAGATTGAAGGGGTGTATGTGAACAAGGGCGTGAACGTCGGCAATTTGATAGCGACGCTATCTAGCTTTATGAATGAGTATTTTGGACAAGAGCTAAAGACAAAACTGCAGCCGTTTTATTTTCCGTTTACCGAACCGAGCTTTGAGTTCGCCATTGAACGTCCAGATGTGCTGAAAAAGGACGATAGTGAGGAGCAAAAATGGCTGGAGCTATTGGGCTGCGGCATGATTCACCCGAATGTATTGCGCGAGGCCGGCATTGATCCAGAGGTGTACACTGGGTTTGCATGGGGGAATGGTATCGAGCGCATGGTGATGATGAAGCACGGCATCGAAGACGTCCGCCACTTTGAATCTGCAAATTTGAAATTCTTGAGGCAATTTCGATGAGTCGTGAAACTGATATCCAGTGTCTTGGCTATTCAGTGAAAGCTGATGTCTATGATGGTGGCAGCGGTAATGTGACACTGATGCTTATTGGCTGGACATCGGAAAAGAAAAAGTATGTAAAGTTCGCCGAAGCTATTGTGAAGCAGCTTGGTGATACGGTCGTTGTGCTTGATTATTCTGGGCATGGGGTTAGCCCTTATAACATTGATGATGTCATGCCAGCAGAGAATTTCGTTGAGGTTGTGCGAACATTTGATTGGATGAAGCGAGAGTTGCAGCCAAATGAAATAACGGTTATCGGTGCAAGTTATGGCAGTTTCATGGCGACGCAACTGACGAAGTATCGCGTGTTCGACAAGATAATTTTGCGTGTGCCTGCGATCTACGAACCTGCAAACTTCTATACCAAGTGGGCAGATTATGATCACGACGAGGGGCTTCGATATCGCTCTGAGACGAAAGGTCTCGTTAATCATCCTTTGCTTAATCGAGCAAAAGATTTCAAGGGCAAATCACTAGTCGTACTGCACGAAAACGATGAGCGCTGCCCGCTGAATTCGACCCAGGCTTTCATCGATGCGTTCAATGCAGAATCGTGGACATGGCCAGATCTTGTCCATGGTTTCGCCAGCAGTGGTATTAGCCCGGAAGATGAGCAGGCTTATTATAAGAAGATCATAGATTGGATGAAACGATGATAGTTATAACAGGGGCGAGTGATGGACTAGGGTTGCAGCTGGCAAGGTTGTACCAGGAAGCTGGCAAGAAAGTTGTTAATATCTCTCGGCGTCCATGCAAATACGCTGACGTAAATATCGAGTTAAGTCTTCGTGAAGGACCAGACATCAAAAAGGCAGCCGATGCTGTAACAGCGCTTGATGATGAGATTGAGGCAATCGTATATTGTGCCGGTGTTTTATCTGTCCAGCCCCTTGGTGAAATAGACGAGTCTGAGATAAAGCGCTTGATGTCAACGAATGTAAAGTCACAGATATTACTAACATCTTACTTGCTGGAGAGGATTGAACACGATGTTGCGGATATTGTTTGTGTCTCATCTACGGTAGGGACAAAGGCATATTTAGACCAAGCGGTTTATGGTGCCTCAAAGTGGGCAGTACGCGGGTTCGCCAAGAATTTGCAGGAAGAGTTCAGGAACAAGGCCAACCGTGTAATTAGTTTCTGTCCAGGTGGATTCGAGTCTAAAATATTTGAGAAGGCGACAGGGAAAAGTAACCAAGACTTTACTCATTGGATGAAAGCTGAAGATGTGGCGAGGTTTATGAAACAAATTCTCGATTTACCTAAGAACATGGAAGTGAGCGAAGTGATAGTGAACAGAAAGGCAATAAAATGAAGATAAAGTTATTTATAACCGGCGGGTCGATTGATAAGAAATACAATGAAATTTCTGAGAAGATGTCGCTTGATGAATCACATCTGCCGAAGCTTCTTGAAGACTCTCGCAACCGATTAAAGGTTACTAGTGAAGAGCTGATGCTGATTGATAGCCTAGACATGAAAGACGCTCAGCGAAAGCTCATCATGGAAGCGTGCATGAATGATCCCGCAAAGCACATTGTGATCTCTCATGGGACAAGTACGATTGTAGAGACAGCAAAGATGCTTGGTGAAAACATTCAGAATAAGACAATCGTACTTTTTGGCGCAATGATACCGGCGTCACTATGGGGGTCTGATGCGATGTTTAACCTCGGAAGTGCCCTGACAGCAGTCCAGACATTAGACAAAGGCGTGTATATCACGATGAATGGCCGCATCTTCTCATGGGATAATGTCATGAAGAACGTAAAACTAGGAGAATTCCGGGAGCTAGACGAATAATGGCAAAAGCAAAATCTTACGCAGCAGAATCGAAAGATGCACCACTCAAGTATTACGAATTTGAACGCAGAGAGCCGACTGAAAACGACGTCGAGATAAAAATCCTTTATTCCGGTATCTGTCATAGTGACATACACAATGTACGAGGTGATTGGGACGACGTCGAATATCCGTGTATTCCGGGCCACGAAATTATCGGTAAGGTGACACGAATCGGAAAGAGCGTTAAGTCATTCAAACCTGGTGATACCGTCGGTGTCGGCGTGATGGTTAATAGCTGCGGTACGTGCAATGCTTGCAAGACAAATTATGAGCAATACTGTGAAGAAGGAATGACCTTGACCTACAGCTCAGAAGATCCAATTGATGGGACTGATACAAAAGGCGGCTACTCTGATTTGATTGTTGTGACTGAGAAGTTCGTATTTGCTATGCCGGAAAAACTTGATATCACGAAGGCGGCACCACTGCTATGCGCTGGTATAACCATGTATTCGCCGCTTGTTCACTGGCAAACTGGACCTGGAAAAAAGGTTGCAATACTAGGCCTCGGTGGGCTTGGGCATATGGGCGTAAAGCTGGCGAAAGCGATGGGTGCAGAGGTGTGGGTGTTCACGTCTTCTCCTGAGAAGTCTGAAGATGCGAAAAGCTATGGAGCAGACGGTGTTATCGTCTCAAGCAACGAAGAAGAGATGGAAAGTGCTTATCGGAAGTTCGATTTGATTGTTGATACCATTCCGGTCAAACATGAGCTAGAGGACTACTTGAAAACGCTCAAGATCAATGGAACGATTTGTATCGTTGGACAGATAAATCCTATGCCTGGTTTTCATGGTGGTGATCTTATAGGTGGACGAAAGTCAATTGCCGGCTCAGGAATCGGTGGCCTTAAAGAGACTCGTGATATGTTGGAATTTTGTGCTGAGCATAACGTACTTCCAGATGTCGAAGAGATAACAATGGAAGAGGTCAACGACGCATGGGACAACATGCTTAACAAATCAATGTCCCATAGGTACGTAATTAGTGTGAAGGATTCCTTCTGATGAAAAAAGTATACGGCGATCTGTCGAAGGCTCCTGTCGCACCTGTTCCGTTATCAGAAGCGGTAGAAGCTAATGGGCTTGTCTTCTTGTCGGGACAAATACATTTGGATGAGAATACTGAGCTGCTTGAGGGTTCAACAGCGGACAAAACGCATCAGACGATGAAGAATGTGCAGACTATTCTGGAAAAAGTGGGATTGAGCTTTGCAGACGTGGTCAAAGCGACAATCTATGTGACTGAAATGTCAATGTTTGGCGAGTTGAATAAAGTGTATGCAAGCTATTTTGAGAATGAATATCCGGCTCGGGAAGTCGTTTGTGTCAAAGAATTACCTCTTGGAGCGAGTTTAGAAATCAGCATGGTGGCAGCTCGATGAATCGGCGGCATTTTCATATTATAAAAATGGGCGGAACGATCGAGTTTAAAGATCCAGCCTACCAAGAGATTAATCAGAAACTAATGAAGCTTGACTCTTCAATCGAAAGCTACTTAAAAAATCTGATAAAGCCGCACTTTACGTATAGCATAGAGGTTGTCTGCGAAAAGGACAGTCGTGACGTTGACGAGAAGGATAGAGAAACCCTCGTCAATGCAGTAAACAGTTCAGACCACGAAAATATCGTGATAACTCATGGAACATTCACAATGAAAGAAACAGCTTTGTATATAAAAGAGCGAATAAATCCAGGTAAAAAAGTAATTTTCACTGGATCGATGGTACCAATAATTGGTTTTACGGTTTCTGATGCAGGCTTCAATTTAGGATTTGTTATGGGTTCATTTGGCTCAATCGAAGATGGAGTTTATTTGAGTATGAATGGAATTGTCGTTAAACCGGAGATGGTTGAAAAAAATATAGAAGAATTTAGGTTCGAATAGATGAGCGAGACGATTTTTGACAAGATTGTTGCTGGTGAGATGGATGCGTATGTCGTCTGGGAAGACGATGACTATATGGCGTTCTTGACGCCATTTCCAAATACGCCTGGACACACGGTTGTTATACAGAAGCAAAACCCGGGTGACTATGTATTTAGTGTTGATGATGCATCTTTCCACGGAATTATGGAGGCAGCCCGCAAGGTTGCAAAAAAGCTCGAAGTCGCATTCGGTACGAACAGAGTGGGAATGCTATTCCATGGATTGGGCGTTCCTCATTTGCACGCGCAACTTATACCATTTCATGCTAATTTAGATCCTAACGAAGACAAAGCTTTAGCCTTCAGAAAAGAACATCCAGAGTTTGCACATGAATTAACTGCATCAGATGGGAAGAAGATGGATGACGAAGATCTAAAAAAATACCAAAAGATGATTCAGGGGGCTGAGGTATGAAGTTTAGTTTGAACCTGGCTCAGTATTACAGCGATGTTGATTTCAAGTCGCTTGATGTTGATGAGCTTGTTGAAAAAATGGGGTTGCAGCTTGGGGCGATTGAGTCAGTTGAAAAATATGCTGAAAAATATGAAGGCGTTGTGGTCGCGAAGGTCGTTTCATGTGAGAAGCACCCGAACGCTGACAAGCTAAGTCTGTGCATGATTGATGACGGCGGCGCAGTATCGGGCGTGCAGCGAAACGAACAGGGTCATATACAGGTTGTGTGTGGCGCACCAAATGTTCGTGAAGGATTGACGGTAGCGTGGATTCCACCTGGGGCAACGGTGCCGAGCACGCGAAATAAAGATCCGTTTGTGCTGGAGGCGCGCGAGCTGCGCGGCAAGATCAGCAACGGTATGATTGCGAGTGAGGCAGAACTCGATATGTCAGACGACCATGATGGCATCCTAGAAATTACCGCAGAGGACGTCGGAGAAGAGCTAACGAATCCTGGCACGGCTTTCTCAAACCTCTACGGACTCGATGACATCATTATCGACTGCGAAAACAAGATGTTCACCCATAGGCCAGATTGCTTTGGCAATATCGGTATCGCACGTGAAGTTGCTGGGATTTTTGGCCAAACATACCACAGCCCAGACTTCTATACAGAGAAGCCGGCATTTAAAACGGCAAATGGCGTAGTGCTCAATGTGCATAATGACGCACCAGAGCTTGTACCGCGTTTTATGTGTGTCGCGATGAGTGGCATCTCGGTGGGTAAGAGCCCCATGTGGATGCAGGGTTTCTTGAAGCGCGCAGGTATAAAGCCAAAAAACAATGTCGTTGATATCACAAACTTCATCATGCATTTTCTTGGGCAACCGGTGCATGCCTTTGACTACGATAAGTTGCAGCAGTGCTCATCAGAACCGTCGTTGTTTCCGCGAATGGCAGAAAAGGGTGAAGAAATTACCTTGCTCGGCAATAAGAAAATAACACTCGATGAAAACGACATCGTGATTAGTACCGATTCCAAAGCAGTTGCGCTGGCAGGTGTGATGGGCGGTATGGACACGGAAGTTGACGAGAACACGAAGGCAGTGGTACTTGAAATTGCGAATTTTGATATGTATGCGGTTCGCCGAACGTCGATGAGGCACGGACTATTCACTGATGCCGTGACGCGGTTCAACAAAGGCCAGAGCCCTCTTCAGAATGATCGAGCGCTCGCGTACTGCATGAAATTGATGCGAGATTATGCCGCTGCGGAGCAGGCCTCCGAAGTGTATGACCTCGCAACATTTGATACGAACGCAGATAACCTCAATCATGTCAGTGTCACGATTGATTTTGTGAACTCAAGGCTTGGGAGCTCGCTCGTTGCAGAGGACATGAAGCAGCTACTTGAGAATGTTGAATTTAACGTGGATATTGAAGGAGATTCGCTCAATATTACCGTACCGTTTTGGCGTATGGACATCGCAATTGCTGAAGATATTGTCGAAGAGATTGGACGCTTGCACGGCTACTTTAATTTGCCAGTTGAACTGCCACCGCGAAGCTCGAAAGCGGCACCGACGAACAAAGTACGCGTGTTTAGACAAAAATTGCGAGACCAGCTGACGAGGGCTGGAGCGAATGAAGTACTGACCTATAGCTTCGTTCACGGCGACTTGCTGCAGAAATCGGGCATTGAGGCCGACAAGTGGGCAATCAAATTGCGCAACGCACTCAGTCCAGACTTGCAATACTACCGCCCGAGTCTCGTGCCAAGTTTGCTCGCAAAGGTGCATGGTAATCTCAAAGCAGGAGCTGGCTCAGAAGAAAATATAATTGCGTTATTTGAGCTCGGTAAAGCTCATGTCAAAGGCCATCAAGAAGAAGCTCCTGAAGATAACTTGCCGAAGCAGATGCGCCGGCTAAGCATCGTCATTGCAGCTGACAGCAAAACAGCAAAAAAACACCCAGGTTCCGCCTACTACCATGCGAAAAAATATGTTGATACTATCACTAATGGCAAGGCGAGGTATCAGGCGCTTGATACAAATGATTATCCAATCACTGCTCCGTATGCGAAAGGACGCAGCGCTGTCATAACACTCGCTGATGATAAGCCACCGATTGGCGTTATCGGAGAGCTGCGACCAAGTGTTCGCAAAGCCTTAAAGTTGCCTGATTACTGCGCCGCCGTTGAAATCGATACTGATTACTTGATGCAAGAAATTAGCCCGGCTACATACCAGCCACTATCAGAGTACCCAGCCTCATCGCAGGACATCACGTTCGAGGTAGCTGAAGACACGGCATGGGCTAAGCTCGAAAAGCTTCTCCACGCAGAGCTAGCAGTCGCGAAAGGCGAAAGTGGCTATGACTATGAGTTGGAGCCTGGAGCGATCTATCAAGAAGAAGGGTCAAAGAAAAAGCGCATGACGTTTCACGTGGGCTTGTCGCATCCCGATAAGACGCTGAAAACCGACGAAGTAACAAGTCTGGTTGACCAACTTGCGAATGCAGCCAAGGAGAACTTGGATGCTGCGCGTATCTAGATTAGCCAGTATTGCCGTGACGGCGATTGCATTGAGTGTGTTTTTTATGTCTACGAGTGCATATGCGCAGGGGGTTAATGATTTCGTTATTACCGATTTTGACGCAACATACAACTTGACCAATGACGACCCGCAAGGCTTGCTCACAGTCAGTGAGACGATTTCCGTTGATTTCAGCGGGCAGAATCAAGGAATATTGCGGGCGATTCCGAACGAGTACGAAGGAAATGACCTGAATCTTAAGGTCTTGAAGACGCAGCGCGATGGCAACGTTGAGCCGCATATTACATACGGAGAGAACGGGAATACCGTCTTGCGAATCGGTGAGGCTGGCGTGTTTATTACCGGTGAACATACGTATGTCATCGAGTATCAAGTGGAGAATGTTATAAGGTTTTTTGATGGCTACGATGAATTTTTCTGGGACGTGAACGGCGACCAATGGCTGCAGCCGTTCGAATCGGTAAAGACGCTGATTAGCAGCCCAGCGACGACTGATAGTGAGCGGCAGCCTGAGTGTTTTACCGGCGCTTTTGGGTCGACTGAGCGCAGCTGCAGCGTCACGGTTCAGTCATATGGCACAGAAGTAACTACTACTGAGACGCTCGCAGCAGGAGAGACGCTGACGGTCCTGCAGGCGTATGAAAAAGGCTATTTTACGCCGCCGCCGTTCTGGGAAAAGTATCGTGACTTGCTTATCGCTGCGCCTATTGTGGCGTTGCAGCTGCTGACACTCCGCTCAGCATACAAAAAGTGGCAAAAATACGGCAAAGACTATAAGCAGCGTGCCGTTGCACCATTCTTTGGCCGTCCAGAAAAAGTAAGTGTCATGCTGGCTGGGTATGTTGCGAACAATCGATTGTCTACAAAAGATATTAGCGCGGGGATCATCGACCTTGCGGTGCGAGGCTACCTAAAAGTGATTGAGACGAAGGATGGCCGCAAGACGAAGCATACGCTTGAGCTGGTGAAGCCTGGTGATAATAAGCTAACAAGCGATGAGCTGTATCTGCTGCAAAAACTTTTTCCGTCTCAGACCATCGGCAAACAATTTGTCATTGAAGATAAAAAGCACAAACTCTCTTCCACTATGACTAGTTTGACCAAACAGCTGGAAACGGCCGCAAACAGCAAAGGCTTTTATGAGATTTCCCCCAGTTCTGCTGGCAAACATATCGGTAAACAAATCGGATTGCTTTTGCTGTTGCTGATAGTGAGCTTCTTCATGGTGAACGTTGCAACGGCTTTGCCGCTTATCATCGGCATCATTACATTTGTTGGCGTTTTGATATTGGCTGGCCTCATGACGAAGCGTAGCCGAGACGGCGTCATGCTAAAGGAGCACGTCGACGGACTCAAGCTCTACCTCAGCAAGGCTGAGAAAGATAGGCTTGAAATGCACGATGCAGTCGCAGCGCCACTGTCGACGAGAGGCCGTCCGCCGACGTATGACCGTAAGTTTTTCGAGAAACTGCTGCCTTTTGCGATTGCTGCAGGTGTTGAGAAGTCGTGGGCAAAAGCGTTTTCTGATATTTATACGCAGGAGCCTGATTGGTATAGCGGAACGTCGCGTAATCTGACAGCTGCCACGCTCGCCAGCTCACTTGGAGACACCGTCAAGGCAACCTCACAAACATTCACGTCACCATCAAGTTCAGGTAGCTCTGGTTTCTCTGGTGGTTCTGCCGGCGGTGGAGGCGGCGGCGGTGGAGGCGGCGGCTGGTAAAGCTGGCACTAAAGATCTAGAGCCTTCACTGTATCAATCATTGCAAAGCTGAACGCGTTTCTTAAATCACGGGCTCTCTCAGGATTGAAGTTAAGATTATGTTGCATGTGTGTTAACGCGGTATTGTATTCGAGCTGGAATGACTGCACATCGCAGGTGATTCCAAGAGACTGGAGTAATTCTGGATTACGACGAGAACTATAACGGCGTGTTATATAACCGCCTTTGTATACAAGATTGCGCTCTACACTATTTGGCAATTTAAAGAATGCCAAGTTGTCTTCGAATTTGGACGCTAGCGTCTCCATGATTTCAGGATCACAGCTGGCTTCCTCGTCTTCCAGAGGATCAAAGCTGCCCTCAACGCCTCTGTTCGAAAGTATGAAATCTGGCATGCTTACCTTGTTTCCAGCTTCATCTGCGCCAATTTCATAGTCGGCAGTATTGTCCCAAGCAATAACGAAAGTAGGGCGATCACGAACGCTTAGATATTTAGTGATAACATCGTGATAAGGATTATAAAATGTTCGTTGGCAGAATCTTTTCTCGGCTTCTGTAAGTTCACGTCCAGGCAACCAGATGTCATGACGCTCAGGCTTGCCGTAATCTTGATCCTGGAATCTGCCAGGGTCGTCCGGCGCCCTGTTGAGGTCACCGAGAGCACGGCTTTGTTCAGCAACCAGTGTAAATAATCCGTTTACAGGAACCGAATCAGCAGTGCCATAATCAGAAAAGCGAATTCCTTGCTCTGGCGTCAGTGCAACGCGCTCTGTGAACCTTTCAAAACCATGGCTAGCATGATGAGCAGAATAAATAGCAGGAACATCACAGGTGCCTATCCTAATTCGCATAATTTTATTATAAAACTATTATATATTTAATGCAAATATATCGATTCCATCTCTCTATGATCCATTTCAGCGTGCTAAAATAGATAGCATTAACAATTAAACAATATACAGAGAACCGGGAGAGAACTAGCTCGCTATAACCGGTCAGCAACCTTCCGGCGAATTTGCCACCAAGCCTGCTTGCTGCAGAGCAGCAACTCTGCTTGGCTCGCGAAAAAATTGCATTCTTTTTCCTGCGGATCCTCCCGCTACGTATTACTTATACGTTTTGGTCGGCGTCCTCAAAAAAATAACACAATTTTCCTCGCGCAAATCCGCCTTAAGCTACAAGCGGAGTGGTGCTACGTCTAGCTTGTCCGGTCGGCCAAGAAAGATATTGTCCTTTAGTACATATCCTTTTGTCCTATATCCGGACGGAAGGATATTTTTATGTCATATCAACTATTTACCAGCGAATCGGTGGCGGCTGGTCATCCTGATAAGATCGCAGATGCTATCAGCGACGCGATCTTAGACGCGATTTTGGAGCAAGATCCAGATGCTCGAACTGGACTCGAGACAATTGTCGGTGCGAATAAAATCGGGCTTTTTGGCGAAATAAAAACCTCAGCTAAGGTCGATTTTGAGAAAGTTGCGAGAGAAACGGTCAAACGCCTTGGCTATACCAATGCTGATTGGAACTTTTCAGACAGCTCACCGATTGACAACAACATACATCAACAATCGCCGGAAATCGCTATCGGCGTTGATAACGACGGGGCGGGCGATCAGGGAATGATGTTCGGCTATGCATGTGAAGAAACGCCGGAGCTGATGCCATTGCCAATTACTCTCGCACACACGCTGACCAAAACACTCGATCGAGCGCGAGAATCAGGTGCAATCAAATGGCTGCGGCCAGACGGGAAAAGCCAGGTAACCGTGGCGTATGAGGAAGGCAAACCTGCGTCAATCGAAAAGGTCGTGATGGCCGTAGCGCACAGTGAAGACGTTCAGCCAGAAGAAGTCCACGAGACGATCATCAGCGCCATTATTAGTCCTACCCTAGAAAAATATGGCTATTCAGTGAACCCGGATAATGTGGTGATAAACGGCACCGGGCTCTGGCATATTCCCGGCCCTGACAGCGACGCTGGACTCACAGGACGTAAGATTGTTGTTGATGGCTACGGCGGATATGCGCGAGTTGGCGGCGGGGCATTTTCGGGGAAAGATCCGAGCAAGGTCGATCGCTCAGCGGCCTATGCGGCGCGGTATCTGGCGAAAAACGTCGTCGCGAAGGGACTGGCCAGTGAGTGTGAAGTCGCGCTGGCGTACGTCATTGGTCGGGCAGAGCCGCAGATGAAGGCGTTTGATACCTTTGGGACAGAAACAGTTTCACTCGATGAGATTCAAAACTTTATTGATGAACTTCTAAACTGCAGCGTGAAGGGGATTGTCGAGGGATTAGACCTGAAGCGGCCAATCTATTCGCAGACAACGGCTTATGGTCATTTCGGTAAACCGGATCTGCCATGGGAGCAGGTGGTTAGCTCGTAGGTAGTAGCAGGGTGTTGAGCTAAATCCGCTTTATCTCAGTAGTAAGCTCTTGCGAGCTACTACGGGACAAGAAGCGGATTGTAGTACAGGACTAGCTATGCTAAAAAGCGGATTTAAAGCGGATTTTAGGTTTTTAAAATACATCCGTTATTTTGCTGTAATGAGGTACAAGTCATCGTACAGTCACGAGCGAAAGCGGATTTAAAGCGGATTTCGGAACTTGGATGTACACCATTTTGGCATTCATTAAAGTGATGTATATCACACAAAAAGTGGGTTCTAATTCATAAAATGCTCGTGCTATAGTGGAGTCTGGAAGTGTGACGTGGAGACATGAGCGCATCTTCCGTAAACCGGGCCAAAATCGCCCGGTTTTTTAATGCTATGGACATGCTAGAGTAATAGAAGATGAAAGAGCTTATTGGGATATTGAAACTCGGCGGTAGCTTGCGTAAGAGCTACGTTGCTGTCAGCTTGATGACGATGCTGCTCAGTCTGCTGACGATTTTGCAGCCACTATTTTCTGGCTGGGCGATTGATGAGATTGGCAAGGGGGTAAATGCGAACGTTGCATACGCGGGCATGCTTGCGGTTGGGATTTTTGTATTAGACGTGATGCAGACTGCACTGAGCAATGTGAGCGGCTATGTTGGTGATCAGATTCAAGTCAGATTGCAGAAAATTTTGAGCGAGAACTACTATCGCCACCTCATGACACTGCCGCAGAAGTATTTCGACGAAGAGCAGTCGGGCAAAATTATCGCGCGGCTGAACCGATCCATCGAGCAAATCGTGCGCTTTGTGCACATGATGACGAATAACTTCTTGCAGTTTATCTTTTCGACGCTATTTAGTCTGATCGTCGTCTCAATTATCAGTTGGCAGATTGGATTGATGCTCGCGAGCCTCTACCCAATCTTTATTTGGATGACGGTGCGCACTAGCGGTACTTGGTTGGAATATCAGAATAAGAAGAACAAGCGCATTGATATTGCTGGCGGGCGCTTTGCGGAAGCCATCGGCCAGGTGAAGGTAGTAAAAAGCTATGGGCAAGAACAGCGCGAGCTTAGCTTCTTTCAAAAACAGCTATCAAAAGTCATCTACTACAACAAGCCTCAATCAAAGTACTGGCACGTGCGCGATGTGCAGCGCCGGCTCGTGCTCAACGTTATATTCCTTGCGGTATACGCGTTTATCTTTGTTAGAGGCGCGCAAGGAGCGTTTAGTCCAGGTGAAGCTGTCGCACTTATCCTATATGCGATGAATATTCGCATTCCTATTTTCACGATTAGCTTCCTGGTCGAGAATACCCAGCGGGCGGTAGCCGACAGTAAAGATTACTTTGAAATTATGGATGAGCTGCCAGAGGTTGATGATGCTGGCGCTGAGCTGACCGTGAAAAAGGGCGCTATCACATTTGATGACGTGAGCTTTGGCTATAGTAAGAAAAATACTGTACTGAAAAATATTAGCTTTGATATAAAACCGGGAGAAAAAGTCGCTCTCGTCGGCGAAAGCGGCGAAGGCAAAACAACGCTAACGAATTTGCTGCTGCGTCTGTATGATCCGACAGAAGGGTCGATAACCATCGACAAGCAGTCAACGATCGGTGTGCGCCGCGCAAGTTTGAGAGAAGCCATTGGCGTGGTGTTCCAAGAGCCGAATCTATTCAGTGGCACAATCCGCGAGAACATAAGCTATGCCAATAATGACGCCAGCCAAAAGCAGATTGAGAATGCCGCCAAGGCTGCAAACGCACATGAATTTATCCGTGAGCTATCTGATGGGTATGACACCGAAATCGGCGAACGCGGCCTGAAGTTGTCCGGCGGGCAGAAGCAACGCATTGCGATTGCGCGGGCAATACTAAAAGATGCACCGATACTTGTCCTTGACGAGGCGACGAGCAGCCTCGATAGTCGCAGTGAGCTGATGGTGCAAGAAGCCCTCGAGCGTCTCATGAAAGGACGAACGACGATCATCATTGCCCACCGTCTCAGTACTATTCAGAACGTTGACACGATCGTTGCGCTCAAGAAAGGCAAAGTCGCAGAAGTCGGCTCGCCTGCAGAATTAGCTACATCAGGAGGCATCTATAGCAACTTACTCAAGGTGCAAACGGCGCGTTCAGCGGAGGAGCGTGAGGAAGCATTGAAGCGCTTCGGCATCGTTGAATAGGCAAGGAGAAACAAAAACAGCTTGCGGTTTCTCGCCTATCCATCGTAAGCTGAGGGTAACATTAGGGAAGTAAGAGGGTTCACAGATGGTGAAGAAGAAAGTTAGTGCACGTGGTAAAAAACAAACGACGCAAACAAAAAAAGATTCGATGAATATGCTAACCCGAGGCGCACTGTGGTTCTTTGACCGGACACGGCTCACGGCTGTCTTGTTATCTGTTCTTGTTGCGAGCGGTATCTTTGTCTACACCAATGTTATCAAGCGTGAAGGCTTTCCAGCTATACAGTTCCCATTGACCGTCGTAAGCGGGACGTATTTAGTCAATGATCCGGCTGCAGTTGATGCAGATGTCACGAAGCCGCTAAGCGATGCACTGCAAGACTACGAAGGGATCGATAAGCTGCAGACCTCAGCCCAAGCGAACTTCTACAGCGTGATTATTCAATTTGAACAGTCAGTGAATGCCGAAATGGCGACACAAGAAGTGGAACAATACCTCGCCGACCAGCAAGTGCTGCCAGAATCGACGCAAGCAAGCTTCACGGTAGTGGATCCATCAGCCTTCCTCAATGAATATGATCTGTTGCTGAGCGTGTACAGCGACAACCGCATGATTCCGGTCGCTGAGCTCGAGTTAGCTGGAGAGGCAGTTGCGACTGCTTTCTCAGATGTAGAAGGGGTCGAGAACGCTGAACTCGTCAAACAGACAGCGGTCGGCAAGAATCCAGCGACTGGCGAAGAAACAACTGTGCAGCGCAACTTTAACAGAATAGGTTTTCGTGATGAATCAGGTGACATGCAGTTCTACCCGAGTGTATCAGTTGGTGTGAGCAGCACTGACGATGTCGATATCTTGCAGCTTTCTGATCTTGTCGACGAAAACATCATGCAGCTCTCGCTAGATGAATTTGACCAAATCAATGTCGTCGCAGGAGCCGATCAGGCCGACAGCATCGAGACTCAAGTGAGTTCATTGCAGAACAACCTGCTGTCGGGACTATTAGCTGTTTCTGTTATAAGCCTGCTACTCATAACTTGGCGAGCATCAATCATTACTGCCATTTTCATGGTCAGCGTTGTGCTGGTCAGCGTTCTGTTGCTGTATCTGTTCGGCTACACCTTGAACACTATCACGCTGTTCGCACTCGTGTTGTCACTGGGACTGTTTGTCGACGATGCGACGATTGTCGTCGAGGCGATCGATGCGCAGCGAGGAAAGAAAAAGAAGACACGTGACGTCGTTGCACAAGCGCTAAAAAAGGTTGCGAGTGCAAGCTTTGCTGGAACGATGACCACTGTATTGGTGTTTGCGCCGTTGATATTTATCAGCGGTATTTTGGGTGAGTTTATTCGACTGATGCCGATTACCGTGATTATCGCTTTATTTACATCTCTGACGCTTTCTTTGACGCTGATCCCGCTACTATCACGATTTGTGTTGCTCCGTTCGGATAAAATCTCATGGATCACTCGTGTTAATCCGATCGCAAAGTTTGAGAGGAAGGCTGGCGAATTCGTTGGCGGGCTTCTACTATCATTGCGCAAGAATAGAGTGCGCCGAATTTTGTTACCGACAGGAGCATTTTTGATAAGCTTCCTATTCTTGTTCGGGACTGGGTATTTTGCTAGTCAGATATCAACAAACATTTTCCCGCCGACCAAAGACAGCGATCAGATTGGGTTTACGCTGCTGTACAGCACTGGCACGTCGATAGAACGAGCGCAGGAGCTTTCGGATCAAGCGAACACCGCAGCAGCCGAGGCTTTGGGTGAAAATCTGCAGCGAGTCGTGTACGGAACCGCTGGGTTTGGATCCGGAGAGCCGAATGAACGCAGTGCTTCCGCACTCGTTGAGCTAGTATCGTTCAATGAGCGTGAGGTGAAGTCACCTGAATTGCTCGATCAGCTGCGGGCTGGACTTGAATCAGCACTACCTGCTGATGAAGTGAGCGTGCAGGTAACGCAGTTTGACGCCGGCCCGCCACTCGAGCGATTCCCTTTTAAAGTGCAGATTTATGGCGATGATATCGCGCAATCAGTCGTCCTGGCTGAAGAATTTGAAACCGTCCTAGCAGATATTACAGTTGATGTGCCAGGAGGTGATACTGCCCAGGTCGTTGAAACACGGATTGATAATGTGCAGGTAATCGTTCGCAATGATGGTAAGCGGTTCATAGAAGTCGGCGCAGCTTACGATTCATCAGAGGTGACGACGTTGCTTGAAGACACGCGTGAGCAGCTCCAAGCAGTGTTTACCGAGGAGCGATTAGCAGATTTTGGATTTGAGGACAGTGCGGTCACCTACGACTTTGGTCAAGAAAGCGAAAACGAAGATTCATTTAGTTCGCTTGGACTAATATTCCCACTGGCACTGGCATTGATGTTCATTCTGCTAGCGCTGCAATTCCGTTCGCTGCTTCAGCCGCTACTTATCTTCATGGCGATTCCTTTTAGCCTCTTTGGCGTCATGGCAGGGCTGTACTTCACCGATAATGGCTTTAGCTTCTTCGTGATGGTTGGCCTCATCGGCCTCATCGGTATTGCGGTCAACAACACGATTTTGCTTACTGACTACATTAACCAAGAACGCCGAGCTGGTGCGCGAGTGATTGACGCGGTCGCTGCCGCGAGTGAAAAGCGCTTCCGACCGCTTCTGACGACCTCTCTCACCACAGTCGTGGCGCTGCTACCGCTCGCCATGAGTGATCCGTTCTGGGAGGCATTGGCCTATACCATCATGTTTGGACTGTTATCGAGCACATTCCTCGTGATTGTGTCGTTCCCATACTACTATCTTGCTGCCGAGTGGGTGCGTGCGCGAGTAAATCGAGGCTTCCGAAAACTATTCAAAAGAGCTTAACAGTCGAAAGTAATTGATAAAAAGATTTGACAAAATATCTCCATTAGCGTAAAATAAGCAAAAGAATATACGTAACCAATTAAGTTGAGGTATCAATTACTATGAGTTTTAGAAGAATTGCTGGAATAACAGCTTTTACAGCCGCAGCAGCCAGTTGTGGCGCACCTAGCGAGGCGAATCTTGCAGCACAATCAGAAATCATGCCAGCAGTCGCTGGTCTTAGCCCAGAGGCAATGCCGGAGACAGGTGGGCATCACCGTCCAAAATGTGGAGAGACAACAGTTTTTTACGGATGGAATGGTCTAAGCAGAGTAAATGTACCACCTTTCATTGCTAGTCAATACGAGACAATTGATTTTTATGGTGACTTGTCTGAAACGCCAGAAGTTGAAATTGGGGAATATCTTGGTACCGCTGAAGGAGCAGGATGGATTAGTCTGCCTGGCATTATCGATAGAACGGAAAAAAAACAGCCGGAATGTCCACCACCTCCTACGTCGTCTACAACTTCAACTAGTACTTCAACAACATCTACTACTTCAACCACTTCGACTACCACCACAACATTAGCACCGACTAACACTTCTACAACTACAACATCGACTACCACCACGACTGAAGCACCTACAACGACAGACGCTCCAACGACGACTGTTGCTGTAACTACACCGCCGACAATTCCAGCCCCTGAGAATGTTGTAACTGCTGACTATAGCCCTACTTGTGACAGTGTGGCTGTTCTCGTCGATGTTGTAAGCGGCCCGGCGCCATACGATATTCAGATTGGGGTAACTGATAATGGTGAGCCAGCTCCACTCATTCCACCAGTTGTAACAAATGAACAAGGCGATGAACTCGCAACTTTTGCACTTAATCCAGACACTCGTTCAGTTGTTGACATTCGCGCCGTAATTATTCGCGGCGAGGATGGCGAGGATATCAGCTCTCGATCTGGCCTACTTGTGCTAGATGAAGCAGGTGTCGTGATCAACGCCTGTGTTGATGACACTGTTGTCACAACGACGACTCTTCCAACTCCGGAAAAAACTGCGGATACTAAATAAATCTGCGAAGCAGTAGCATTTATTGCATATTTGTGATATAATATAAATATGAATGCAGCACCGACCTTTCCTGGTGAAACGTCCCCTGAACGCTTGTCAGGACGTCTATCGGAACTGCGCGCGGCGGTTCTAGCTGCGACAGCACTGAGCTTGCTTGCGGCTTGCGACACTGATCAGGACACGCCAGTAGCAGCGGTTCAGATCGAGGCCGAAACCACAGTAGCGGAGGCCACGACAACTACTGATCTTGTCACTCCAGCAATCCCTACGACTGAAGTCGAAACTTCTTTACCGCCAATAACCGCTAAAGTAAACGCTCCAGCTGTGACTACAACACCAAGCACCACTACGCCTCCGACGACTGAGCCGTCATTAACTTTGCCGCCTGTTGATGGGTCGGGGGTTTTTTCGCTCGACTCTTTCGCGCCAGCTATGGAGTTTGGGGTAGGGGAGCGTATTGGACGTATATTTACCGATGATGGACACATTGATGACGTCGCGCTGATAATGACTGATTCACGCAACTACCCAAACCAATGGGTTCGAGAGCCAATTGAGAGTCCGGAGGAAGACTACGTGATTGACGGCGCCGGATTATCACGTGACAACGGCTACCCAGGAAAGCCTGGCGTTCATTCGGTGATGCTCGCTCACAATACTAAGCCTGGAATCGACTATTTTAGAAATCTTCGATTCGTAAAAGCTGGTGCCATCCTCACTGTGGAGTATGATTATGGTGATTACAAGGATATCTTGCAATTTGAGGCTGTTTCAGATCCGCTTATCATGCCAGATACTGTCGAGACGGCGCAATTTATCTACGGTCCAAAATCGGAGAATTACGGACTTAACTCTTCGCTCACATTGTATACTTGCAACACCGATGGTGGTGATTCAGACGATCGTGTCGTTATGATCTTACGACCAATCTCGCTTGAAGCTCACCAGTCTACGCTCGCCGGCTAAACGTCTAAAACACAACGCTAACAGTCTTGGCTCAGGGCGCGATGAGCGCTATACTTTTAGTCACTAGCCAGCGCAAAACAAAGAATATAAAAAGGGCGCGCTGCTGAGAGATAAGAGGGTAACAACATGGCAGCTTCAAAAGGCCAACGCGTGGCCGCATTTTTGCTCGCACTCGGGTTTTTATTATCAACGATTGGCTTTACCGCCTACGTCATTATTGAGTTGAACAGCGAAGATCAAGGGATTATTGCAGAAGATGCACTGCCGATTGAGCAACCTCCTGAAGTAGCTGAGCAGCAACAAGAGGCTGAAGGGGACCTGCCATGTGGCCAAGAGACCTACGAGGCTGTCGGGGAACGCGACGTGCCTGAGACGGTGACAGCTGAGACGCCAGTGCAAGAGCTGCAGACAATTGACGTAAAAGAAGGTGATGGTGCTGAGGTGCAGCCGGGTGACTGTGTGGCGGCGCTCTATTACGGCACGCTCGCGACTACCGGGGAGACGTTTGACGGTAACTATGATTCAGGGTCGCCAATCGAGTTCTCGCTTAACGGCGTTATCCAGGGCTGGACGGAAGGCATCCCGGGTATGAAAGTCGGCGGCATCAGGCGGCTAGTCATCCCTGCAGAGCAAGCGTATGCCGCAAGTGAGCGTCCAGGCATCCCGGCGAATTCAGATCTAGTCTTCGAAGTAGAAATCGTAAACGCGCGGCAGGCGCAGTAAAGGAATAGGCGGGTGGCACAATTAGCTAATTTTGATCCTCCAGTCAAGGTCGACGAGCTTCGATGGGACGATAGTGTTGTTGGTGATGGCGCTGCAGCATTGCCTCACGCTGAGGTGACCATTCACTATACCGGCGCACTTGCGGAGACCGGTGAGATATTTGACTCGTCACAGAGAAGTGAATTAGCTCAGCCAGTCACCTTTCCGCTCGACCGATTGATCCAGGGCTGGCAGCAGGGCATCCCAGGTATGAAAGTTGGTGGCAAACGTCGTTTGTACGTTCCATACGAACTCGGCTACGGTGAACATGGCGGCGGACCGATTCCAGGAAAAGCAGATTTGGTGTTTGATATTGAATTATTTCATACGAAAGGAGGCGAGCCTTCAAACGACGAAAATACGTAAAAATTACTATATCTAGCGCCTTGATTTTTGGGAGAGACGCCAGGTATAGTAGTAAAGCATAAGAACCATAAACTAAATCAAAACCTATAAAAGGACTATCAAAATGAAAAAAGTGACTGTTTTCACCACTAACACCTGCAGCTACTGCGCGATGGTGAAGAAATGGCTTGACTCAAAAGGGATTGAGTATAACACCGTCAATTTGGACGAAAACCCTGACATGCAAAAAGAAATCTATGCCAAAAGCGGTGCGTTGACCGTACCAGTGACGCTTATCGAAAAAGAAGATGGGCAAGAAGACGTCGTGATCGGCTTTAACTTGCCACGACTTGCAAGCGCAGTTGCCTAACGAACGACTGCTGGATGAGAGATAACATCAAGAGGGGAGCTTGCAAACGCGAGCTCTTTTCATATAGAATGTTTAAGTAATCACTTAATAATATCGAAGGTGAATAGATGCACGATGTGGTAATGATAGGTGCGGGCCCAACGAATTTGGCGGCCGCGGTGTATACAGCAAGAGAAGATATTGAAACCTTGCTGCTAGAGAAAGGCATCATTGGTGGCTTGGCCGCTATTACTGATCAAGTCGATAATTATCCTGGTTTTCCTGAGGGTATTGTCGGGGCGGATTTAGCTGACAACCTCGAAAAGCAAGCCAAGCGCTTTGGCGCACAAATTGAGCTCGATGAGGTGCAGTCGATTGAAAAAACTGACACAGGGTTCAAACTAAAGACAGCGATGGGTGAGCAGGAAGCCAAGGCGATACTTATCGGTACTGGGTCACAGTGGAAAAAGCTTGGCATTCCGGGGGAAGACACCTATTACGGCCGCGGCGTTCATAACTGTGCGACGTGTGACGGGGCGTTTTATCGCGATAAGAAGCTGGTCGTTGTTGGCGGCGGCAACTCAAGTGCACAGGAAGCATTATTCTTAACCAAATTCGCTAGTCATATCGACATATTGATTCGTGGTGATAGCTGGAAAGCATCGGAAGTGCTCGTCCACGAAGTAGAAAAAAATGACAAGATCACCGTCCATTTCAACACAACCGCTGATGAGATTATCGGTGGTGAGGTCGACGGTATGGACAAAGTTGTCCAGGTGAAAGCGACAAAAGATGGTGAAAAAGTCGATATTGATACCGATGGGATATTTGTGTTCATCGGCCTGTTGCCGGTGACATCATTCCTTGAAGGCTCAGGTGTTGAGCTTGATGAATATGGATTTGTCAAAACTGATAAAAAGCTCATGACCAATGTGCCAGGAATTTTCTGTGCGGGTGATGTGCGCAGCGGCGCTACCATGCAAATCGCCTCAGCTGTTGGTGAAGGCGCATCAGCCGCGCTGTCTATCCGTGAATACCTCGAGAACTACGACCGCGAACATGCCCACGCTGCAGGTGCGAAAGCAACTGCCTGAATAAAAGCAAAAACATTCACTCAAGATGTGATCAGATTGCGGGATAATGTTTCTGTTTGCTTAGTTTATGTTTCCGATTTGCAGTTGCGAGAGCTGGCGGGCGGCGTTTGAACTGTGAGCGCCACCTGAGCCGACTTCTTCGCCGTCGCTTGTGGTACGTGAGTTGAATAGTGATGAGCCATCTGTGCCACACGCGCGCAGGATGTCATCCCCACCAGGGTGACGAGGGACGTATGACGTTATATCATAGACAGCATCATTAATAATCGTCCAACAATCATCTTCGCTCGCATGTTCTGCAACTTCATCGGCTGAAATTTCTGGGAGAGTTGTATCTGTTTCGACAACTGGACCAGCAGTATCTAATTGATTCGATGCTTGTTGCGACGCTCCATCATCAGAGTCTCCAGTAGCGATAAATAGTATGCCACCGACGGCAATAATAAGTACGACAATTAACGCTGCAATGGCACTTGGTTTCATAAACGATTCAACCCTCTATTAGTTAGCACCATTGTAGCACTAGCGGCTTGTAAACATGTCCGGATAATCGGTGAAGATGCCACTGACGCCCCATTTTTTGAGCTCTTCTGCGCGCTCCACATCATTGACGGTATAAGCGTAGACGTCGAAACCTTGTTTCTTTGCAGCTGAGATAAAGTTCTTCCACAGCCAGCGCTCGCCCATGTGTAGCCGCTTACTACCGAGCAATGCCGCTTCGGCGACTGCACGTGTGCCGGACCATTTTTCAAGCACGGCTATTTCAACATGTGGCAGGTGGTCATGGATCCGCTTCAGGATATTGAACTTGAAACTCGAGAAGATGATGTCGCCTTCGTAGCTTTCAAGGAGCTTCAACGTTTTATTGACTGATCGTAATTCTTTCATGTCTAGATTAATTGGGACTTTACCCTTGATTTCTTGGAGTGCCTGCTTCAGTGGGCAATAAATCTGCCCTTCGAGGATTGGGTCGTGTGAGAGTACCGGAACGCCTTTCTGCAGACGAACATCAAGCTCAATCATATCAACGCCCGTTTGCAATGCTTTACGGATCGCATCAATAGAATTCTCAGGTGCCAGCCCAGCTGCACCCCTGTGCCCAATAATCTCCATAGTCTGCGTATTATAGCAACGCGCATGAGTGTGGCGTCAATACGTGATTTTTATTTGATGGAGAGTTCCTGCAAGATTATTACCCAATCAGGTACAATATGAGTAAATAGGAGATACATAATGGATTACAATGCAATATTACAGCCATATGCTGAAGACAAAACGGTAAATGTCGTCATAGAGATCCCAATGGGGTCGAACATGAAGATTGAGTTTGACCGGAAGCGCAACATAATGGTGCTCGACCGTGTTGAGCCGAACGTGTTCGCCAAGCCGACGAACTATGGCTTCATCCCAGGAACGCTTGATGATGATGGTGACGAACTTGATGTGCTGTTTGTGACAGACCAAGCGGTGCCAACTGGCGTCGTTTCAGAGGCGACGGTTATAGGTGTGTTGGAGTTTGAGGATGACGGCGAGATGGATCATAAAGTCATTTGCGTGCCGGCAGATGATCGTCACAGCGGCAACCGTGTTGCTTCCCTCGATGATCTAGGCGAGCAATGGCAAAAGATGGTCAAGCATCACTTTACGCACTATAAAGACTTGAAAAGTCCGGGAAGCACAAAAGTGCTTGGGTACGGTGACGCAGCAAAAGCGCACGAGGTTATCGCCGAGTGTATTGAGCGGTGGAATAAGGAAGCAGCTTGAACTCGCAGTATGAATTCATATCTCAGTTAGTGAGAGGTCTCCGAGAGGAGATTATGGCCGGCTATGGACAAGTAGATCACGAGGAAAAAGATGACCGCACAGTGGTGACTGAGATCGACAAAGCAGTCGAACAAAAGATCGTCGATGCTTTGCTGGCAGAATTTCCAGATATTGGGGTTTACGGCGAGGAGCATGGCAAACAAGGGAGCGAAGAGCGCTATTGGCTGATTGATCCAATTGACGGCACGGAAAGTTACGTACGTGGCTTGCCAGGCGTGACGACTATTATCGGGCTGGTTGAGGACGGCGAAGTGACACAGAGCTATATCTATGATCCAGTCGAGGACGTTCTGTATTCTGCATACAAAGGCCAGGGTGCATTTGCAGATGAAGAAGAAATTCACGTTTCCAAACGCCCAATTAATCGCGCGACGATATACGTTGGCAGCTCAACACCTCTACAACGCCCGGAAATTATGAGGGCCATCAAAGATGCCGGTGTATTTTATGTGGGGTTGTTTTTTGGCGCTGGTATCAAGGCGCTGTATGTGGCGACTGGAAAAATTGAAGGGAATATCTACATTGAGCACGGCGGGCACGATTGGGATCACTTACCGACAAGAATGCTCGCAGAAGAAGCAGGTGCGATTTTTACCGAATTACCGAACGATCAAAACAAATGGTCGTACGCGGTGCTTGCACCAGGGATTAATGACACAATTATTGAAGCTGTTCAAAGAGAGTTGCATGCATAAAATCGTCCCAGAGGCAGCGATTCTTGTACCGGATACGGCGCGTCTCGTTCATAAAGGTCAGATTTTTGAGTTTTACGAGTGGGATCAGGAGTTGTTTGATGGCTCGGTGGCAGTATTCGAGATGTTAAAGCGCAGCGATACGCTACAAGTGATGGCAGTGCATGATGGCAAGGTAATTGTTCTGGAAGATGAGCAGCCAGGACAGGAAGGACCACACATCACACTACCCGGTGGCCGAAGTGAGCCGACGGACTCGTCATGGCTAGAGGGTGCAAAACGAGAATTATTGGAAGAGACGGGCATGCGGTTTAAGCAATGGCGGCTAATATCAGTGCAGCAACCAACCCCCAAAATTGAATGGTTCACGCCGCTCTATTTAGCGACGGAACTTGAGTCCGAAGCTGAACAGCAACTTGATGCCGGTGAAAGAATCACAGTAACGAGCATGAGCTTTGCGGATTTGCGAAAGCTGGCTCAGAGTGCAAGGGAGCCACGTCTGAGCTATTTGGCCGGTGTTATCGGAAGATTTGAGAGTCTCGACGAAGTGCTGCACGCCCCTGAGTTTAACGGAAAAGAAATCAATCGCTGATTCTAAAGCGCTTGTGCTACAATAATCGTTAAATAAGGGAGGGCAGACTTGCTCATGAAAACAAAAGTGGCAATTAATGGCTTTGGGCGGATTGGGCGCAACGCCTTCAAAGTAGCATTTGATCGCAGTGACGTTGAGATCGTCGCAATAAACGACTTAACTGATACGAAAATGCTCGCGCACTTGCTGAAATACGATACGAACTACGGCAACTATGCGCATGATGTATCATCTGACGAAAAGCACATTATCGTTGATAAACACAAAATCCCCGTGTTTTCTGAGCGTGAACCAGGAAATTTGCCGTGGAAAGAGCACGACGTCGACGTTGTGATTGAGTCAACTGGCTTCTTTGTGAAAAGTGAGCTCGCCAAAGCGCATATTGATGCTGGGGCCAAGCGTGTGGTTATCAGCGCGCCTGCCAAAGATGACGGAGCTGAAACGATCGTGATTGGTGCAAATGAGGATGTGCTGGAGGGCAGCGACAAGGTTGTTTTCAGTAACGCGAGCTGCACGACCAACTCAATGGCGGCCGTCATGGATCTGATTGAGCGTGAGTTCGGTATTGATAAA